>CAIXMD010000157.1 GCA_903920415.1 uncultured Desulfomonile sp. | reverse complement strand
TGCCACGTAAACTCCGGCAACGTTTGTCCGGCTGGTATCGAAAAAACTTGTCGGAGCAAGAAATCCGAAATCATCCAGATGTACGCCACACAACGAAGCGATCCTACTCGCTGCCGATGGAGGACGTTGCCCTATCGACAGAATCACCCGGTGAAATTCTTCTCTTATATTTGAGCCGTTATCCTCTCTCGTTACCTGCAACATATTATCGGCGACTTCCACGATTTCTCCGGGAACGCCCTGGACCAGGCGTATACCACGCTCCTTAGCCTCACTCAGCAGCCACCCTGCGAGCTTCCCGGCAATTTGAAGATCGATATAGAATACTGTGATCTCCCAGTCTGAGTTATTTTCGAGTAGTCTCAAAGCCATCCTCAGCGCACCTTTACAGCAGTACTGCGAACAATAGTCCGCTCCAATGGTTTTATCCCTGGAACCGACACACTGGAAGAAGGCTACCCGCAGAGGCTCCTGAATTCCTGAAGTAAATCTGAAGAGTTTGTCTTCCCGCAGGAAAGTGTCCACGTCGATAAGAGTAAATACACCCTCAAAACGCCCGTATCCGAGTAATAATTTTTCCTTAGGGTTATAAGGCTCGAATCCAGTTGCAATGACGAGTGCGGATGTGTCCAGCCGTTTCTCATGACCGCTTGCCAGGGATTTAACTCGAACCTGTTCAAGGGACTCACCGCATTTGATAACTCCCGAAATTTCGTAGCCAAGCATAATATCAACACTCGATGCCGTAGTCACGTCATGAGCCAGATCTTCGACTGAACAGCAAAAGCACCTGAGGCAACGATGCGTGGCCATGCAAGCCCAGTCCCGGACTCGCCCCCCTATTCGATCATCTTTTTCTACGACCACGCAGGAAAAACCGTTCTCGGAAAGAGCTTTCGCTACGGCGAGACCAGCAATTCCTCCACCAATGATGACTATGGGTTTGTTCGACATAGTGGGCATTTCAATTCCCAAGAATTGTGTTCTGCGTTGTGGGGTAAGTCATTTGTCCGTGAAATTCATTTTCAAAATTTTTCACGTGCACCATTAGAAAGGCCGAACGTTGGGAATGTATTCAGTCATATATGACAAAGCCATTGTTTAACTGAACGAGTCAAACCTCTACCAGGGGGTTCCGGAAATACCGGGAGGTCTTGTCGTGGAGGGAGGAGATTCGACGATTTCCATCGCCCGACCGATATCCTCCATGGCCTCCTTCGTCCTTCCCACGTTTGCCAGTGCTACACCTCGATTGTTATAAGCAGCAGCGTCGCGAGCCCCAAGCTCGATTGCACGGTCATAATCCTTGATGGCTTCTGCAAAATTACCATGGGTAATGAGTATGTCCCCCTTGAGTTTATGCAGTGACGAACTCCCAGGGTTCTTCTTGATCGCAGAAAGCAAATCGGCCATGGCCTTGGCAGGCCGACCGAGGTTGAAAAGCGCGCGTGCTCTATACGACTCTGCATAGGGGGTCATAGGGTCAAGGTCTAGAGCACTGGTCAAGTCATCGACTGCGTTCTGAAAATGGCCTTGTCTGTGCCAGGAAAGCCCTCTCCTGAAGTAATAGGCCGCCTGTGTTGGATCCATCGAAATAGCCTTGTCAAAATCATTAATGGCTGCGTTCTGCATGCTGTTAGCGCTGTAAGCCAGGCCTCGTTGGTAATATAAATCCGACTCAGGCATGCTGGAGATGAGACGAGATAGTATCTCAATTGCTTCAGAAGCCCTCCCAGAAGCCAGCGCGGCTTTAGCCCGCTCGACAGACGTCGCTGTTGTATCCTCGGCCCATACCACTGGAGGCGCCACCCACAGGTTTGCCAGGAGGAGCCCCAGCAAAAACGTTATGATTGCAGATTTTCTTTTCATAAGACAGCCCCCCACCAGTGGTTCGAAGTGTTTTATCGGAAAGCATTATAGAGTCTGGAAGCCAAAGAATCAAACGCGTCGTCGTCCTTGACTGAAAACCACCGTAATGTTAAAAAAATTGTTTATGTGCCGATTTCCATCTGTTCCTCAGATGGATGACTATCAGAAGGGGCCTGCCAAATGCTAATGTTTCAGGATCTGATACGCTCTCTGGAAAGGTTTTGGTCAGAAAGAGGCTGTGTCATTCAGCAGCCATATGACATGGAAAAAGGGGCAGGCACCATGAACCCGGCCACCTTTCTCAGGGTGCTCGGTCCAGAGCCTTGGAACGTCGCATACGTTGAGCCGTCGCGAAGGCCTACTGACGGTCGGTACGGTGAAAATCCCAACAGGTTACAGCACTATTATCAATATCAGGTCATCCTGAAGCCTTCCCCTCTCGAAGTTCAGGATATTTATATCGAATCCTTGGCCGCGTTCGGGATCGACCCGCTTGCTCATGACATCCGTTTCGTCGAGGACGACTGGGAGTCTCCCACGCTGGGTGCCTGGGGTGTCGGCTGGGAGGTCTGGCTCGATGGTATGGAGATAACCCAGTTCACTTACTTCCAGCAGGCTGGGGGGATCGACTTGAAACCCGTTTCGGTCGAACTGACATATGGAATCGAGAGGATCTGCATGTACCTTCAGGGGGTGGAGAGTGTCTACGATCTCAAATGGACCGGAGACATAACCTACGGGGATATTCATCACCGTTCAGAAGTGGAAGGCTCTATCTACAACTTTGATAGGGCCAACCCTGATCTGCTGTTCAAACTCTTCGATATGTATGAAGCCGAATCAGAGGCACTGCTCGACGAAGCAGAACCTCTTGTACTTCCAGGGTACGATTATTGTCTGAAGTGTTCCCACGTGTTCAATATATTGGACGCTAGAGGTGCAATCAGTGTCGCAGAGCGAACCGCCTATATTCACAGAGTACGGAATCTGGCCCGGAAGGCCGCTCATGCCTATCTTGCCCAAAGGGAAAGCATGGGTTTCCCCATCCTTAACAAATTCTCCGAAAACAGGTGGGTATCATGAAAGGCGAGTTCCTGCTTGAAATCGGCACTGAGGAAATACCGGCAAAATATGTCCTACCAGCCGTTGAAGCACTTGCAACTCTGCTCACAAAATCGCTGGACGGGGCGCGCATATCCCATGGCACAGTCGAAACTTATGAAACTCCTAGAAGACTCATCTTGAGAGCTTCCGACGTAGATGAATTCCAGGCTTCCAGGGAAATCGAGAAAACCGGCCCGTCACTGTCATCGGCTTTTGACGAACAAGGCAATCCGACGAAAGCGGTAATCGGCTTTGCGAGAAGTCAAGGGGTAGAAGTGACGGACCTCGTTGTTGTCGGAACTTCTCGGGGAGAGCAGATGGCGGTCCGTAAGACACTGGAAGGGCAACCCACATCCGAAGTGCTCTCTGACGTGCTTCCAGGATTGATTGAAAAGATACCCTTTCCAAAAACAATGAGGTGGATGAACCTCGATGTACGATTTGCCCGCCCCATTCACTGGATTGTAGCCATGTTTCAAGGTAAAGCAGTCCCTTTCAGCTTTGGAAACGTCCAAAGCGGAAGCTGCAGCCGGGGACACCGATTTACCAATCCCGAAAACTTCCAGGTAACCTGTTTCGATGATCTAAAGAACTCTTTGGAATCGCAAGGCATTATTATCGATTCTGCAAGGAGACGGAGAGAAATCGAAAAACAAATCAAGAGTCTCGTCGCCGCACAGGGGTTGAAAATATTTGAGGATCCTGATTTACTGGATGAGGTGACCTTTCTCGTTGAGAGTCCATATCCCATAATGGGAGAGTTTTCAGTGGATTTTCTCGAGCTTCCTGCTTCCATCCTCATAACCTGCATGAAAAAACATCAACGATATTTCTCGGCCCAAGGCCCTGACGGCAGGATTTTCAACCGCTTCATTGCAGTAAATAACACGCCTGTGAAAGATACGGCTGTATCGATTATAGGGCACCAGAGAGTACTCAAGGCAAGGCTCGAGGACGCCGGATTCTATTTTCGAGAAGACAGGAAGACGCCGTTATTCAGCCGACTGGACGCACTCAAAGGAGTGGTGTTCCATTCCAAGCTTGGCACAGCCTACGAAAAGGTT
>CAIXMD010000156.1 GCA_903920415.1 uncultured Desulfomonile sp. | reverse complement strand
GCAGGATCTTGAATTAGAAGAAGGTGAAGAATGGCCAGTAGGTAGACTCTTGATAGATTACCCGGGAAAAAATGCGCAAGAAAAAAACACCGATCATTTTGTTAAACGAGGCATTGTTTCAGGTCTCTGCAGAAGATGTAGCGCCGCTGCGCTCTTCACGCTACAAACTAACGCTCCCAGTGGTGGAGTTGGCCATCGCACATCGCTCCGCGGAGGCGGACCTTTGACCACTTTGGTCTTGGGGCAGCAGAACTTGCTTTGGCAAACGGTCTGGCTCAATACGCTTCCCAATCGATCTTTCTTGAAAGCAACTTCTGCCAACGTTAGGTTGACTGATGATTCGTGTCTGTTTCCCTGGCTCGGTCCCACTCGTACGAGCGAACTCCGGGGGGGGCGTTCCACGACACCCCTTGATGCTCATCCAGTCCAGGTGTTTTGGGCCATGCCGAGAAGGATCCGGCTTGATTTTACAAGGACCCTGCCCCTGTGCTGTGACATCTGCCACTCCCCCGAAAAGGTGCTTGTGCGTCGGTATACCACGAAAAACTACGGCGTGAATTATGAAGGCGCGTGGCGTCACCCCCTAACTCCCTACTCACGAAATGAAGACGGATTCCCGCTTCCTTGTCACGCAAAGCCTGGTGGAATTTCTTATAGGCACTGGATTGGACTAGTGCAAGAGGACCTTGGGAGTAAATCCGAAGTTGCGACAGTTGTGCATGAATTCCGCACAACCCGGCAGAATGATGAAACGGCTTTTCGATTGTGGGCTTTTGGGTTCGACATGGACAAGATGAAGGCCAGATGCTGGTATGAAAGCACTATGCCCTTGATCGAGGTTAGGAAAGACCTTCGGAGCGATTATGAACACCTGACCGCAGACTTTATTTCAGCAGCGGCGGCTGTGGCAAGAAATCTTGTTACAACTACAAAATGGGGATTCTACGGCAAAGTCGAAAAGGTCAAGAGGAACGGAGAGATACTTTGGAAGGTTAGCAAGAAGGCGAGCAAACAAGACATCAATCTTTTCCAAAGTCTCTCTGACAGGTTCTGGCGAAATACCGAACCTTCCTTTTATCAGACTCTGAACGAATTGAAACAAGCTCTCGAGAAAGGTTCCGATCATAAACCAACTAGAAGGCACTGGCACATGATCCTTTGCGATCAGTCGCTGAAACTATTTGATGAGTGCCTCCTGGGATCTCCGATAGAGGATGCGGATCCTAAACGGATAGCTCTCGCCAGAATCAGTCTGCAGAAATTTAATAGGTCAAAAAAAATAACCGAGGATTTGCTAAAGCTTCAATCCGCCGGATAGCCCGCGATGCTATATGATATCAACTCTATGAAAAGGAGAAGAGATGGAACGACCACAATACATTCGATTTTCGGCGAAATCACCTGCCGGAGAAGCCCTGCTGAGTTGGTGGTCCTCGCTGGAGAAAGATCGTGGTGACAGAGCCAGGCTTTGCCGATGTTCGGATTTGATCGAAGTAGTCTTTGTGCCGGCCTATCACCGCCTATTCAATAGGTTGAGGACTCTAGCCAGCGTGGACGAAGGGAGACTCCCTGCAGTGGTGGGATTACTAGCCCATGTGAGGAATGACCTCAGAGACCACTCCTTTGCTACCCAAATGGCTCTTCCGAAGACACAGGGTGGAAACGCACGTGTGAGCGGCCTTCGATTCAGAAGGTTGCTTCGTTGCAGAGACCAGGGGGAATTGTTCCCATCACTGATTCGTGCAGTCAGGTTGCTGGATCGCAAGGCAAATATCTGCGATCTGGCACAGGGCATCTACTGGTGGAATGATGATATCCGCAAGAAGTGGGCGTACGAGTATTACTTTGCAGCCCCCATAGAGAAATAACGTTTACAGAGAGGAGAATATCATGAGTAGGTTTGTGCAAATTCATCTGCTGACTTCGTACCCCCCTTCCAACCTCAACCGGGATGATCTGGGACGGCCAAAGACAGCCGTCATGGGAGGCAGCACCAGACTTCGCATCTCTTCCCAGAGTCTCAAGAGAGCGTGGAGGGTCTCTGAAATCTTTCAGCAATCCGTCAGGAAAGAAAATATCGGCACTCGTACGAAGACTATGGGGGTCGAGGTTTACAACAAACTGTTGGAGAAAGGTATTGATGAAGGGCAGGCCCGGGAGTGGGCCCGGATTATCGCCGGGAAGTTCGGGAAGCTGAAATCAGGAAATACAAACAGGCCCTTAGATGCTCTTAGAATCGAACAACTCGCCCATTTTACCCCTCAAGAGACCAAGAGGATTTTCGACCTCGTCGACAGGCTGGCGGAAACTCAAGCCTCCCCGACAGACCAAGATCTGAATTTGCTTCAGAAGGATCATACAGCCGCAGACATCGCCCTGTTTGGGCGTATGCTGGCTGATGCAACGGCGTATAACGTCGAGGCCGCTGCTCAAGTTGCACATGCCATCACGGTTCATAAGGTCGCTGTGGAAGATGATTTTTTTACGGCTGTCGATGACCTCAATTTGGGCGAAGAAGATATGGGTGCCGCCCACGTAGATTCATCGGAATTTGCGGCAGGACTATTTTACCTTTACATCTGCATAGACACAAACAGTCTCCTCAAGAACCTCGCAGACAACACCGACCTTGCAGGAAAAGCTGTGGCAGGACTAGTAGAAGCTGCGGCCAAGGTATCTCCTACCGGCAAACAGAATAGCTTCGCGTCCCGAGCCTATGCCTCTTTCCTTCTGGCGGAAAAGGGCGACCAACAACCTCGATCGTTGTCAGTAGCCTTTCTCAAGCCCATAACGGCTGATGACTTGTTGGCGGAATCTGTGAAACAACTGAATGCAACGCGAGATCGGATTGACAAGGTCT
>CAIXMD010000155.1 GCA_903920415.1 uncultured Desulfomonile sp. | reverse complement strand
TTGCTGGTGGTTCCCCAGGATAAATCTCCCGAAGCTAAACACACGGCGACTCTTGTAAATCAATGGGTTCTTGAGGTGGCCGATCGCATCAAAGACCAAAGGCCGGCAAACATGGTCACTTTACGAGGGTGGGCTAGGGAGCCTGGTCTGCCCGGCTACGAAGACATATTTAAGCTCAAAGCCTTGGCCATAGCTGTTTATCCTATGTATAAAGGCCTAGCAAGTCTGGTGGGAATGCAACTAATCGACGGCATCAACAATCTTGACGACCAATTAGAGGCCCTTCGACGGAACTGGGAGTCTTTTGATTTCTTTTTCTTTCATTACAAGTACACGGACAGCCGTGGTGAAGACGGAGATTTCGATGCAAAGGTACGGGAAATTGAGAAAGTGGACCAGATAATCCCGCGTGTCCTAGAATTGAATCCAGATGTACTGGTGGTTACCGGAGACCATTCCACCCCGGCCGTGCTAAAATCCCACAGTTGGCATCCCGTGCCGGTTCTTTTTTGGGCTCCACGATTTACGCGCTGCAATCCAGATGTAACAGGGTTTGGTGAAAGCCAGTGTTTGCGTGGGGCTCTTGGCCAATTCAATGCTGCATCCCTCATGAGTTTGATTACCGCTCATGCTCTCAGACAGGGTAAGTACGGAGCGTAGGCACATTCTTCTTCCCAAGTATTCTGAACAGTGATCTGATCACAGCTACCTTTTAGTTGTGGCCGATTACTTAGAGGAATTAAATATGGCAGTATCAGACGTTCATCCCATTCATCTTTTTGAACCTTGGCAGGTGTGGCCGGGTTCCTACGACAATCCGCCTGCCGATGGAACTTATCCTCTGCCGGGCGATCCTGGTCTCAAGATCACCCACTCTACTGCCATTACCTCGATGGGATCGTGTTTTGCCCGTGAGATTAAGAACGTGCTTATCCGGGAAGGTTTCTCGTACGTCTCCGATGAGATTCACCACCCGGCTTCCAAACATGCGGGTGCCGCCTGGGAGCGATTGTACAACACCTTTTCAATGCGACAGATTTTCGATTACACCTTTAGTAATTGGAGACCGCTTCTACGCTGGTGGCGGGCCCCTTTATCAGGAAAAATTCAGGATCCATACCGCCGAATCATATTGTATGACTCGGTGGAAGAGGCAGAGGCTGATTTTGAAAACCACCGATCATGCTCCCGAAGGGTCCTTGAAAAAGCTCGGGTATTGATCCTTACTCTCGGGCTGACCGAGATATGGGAGGACCGTTTTGACGGCTCGGTAATATGTCTGCCATCCGGTCCCTACGTGAATGAGGGTGGAGACATGGGCCGTTATCGATTCCGGGTGAGTAGATATGGGGAGAACCTCGATAACCTAAGTCGAATTCATGAAATAATGGCGGAACACAATCCGACATGCCGAATAATAGTGACCGTGTCACCGGTGCATCTTTGGGCCACTTTCCGGAAAGATTGCGATGTAATTAGCGCGAGCTGTAACTCTAAATCCACTCTCCGGGCCGTGTTGGATGAATTCACAGCCTCTCACCACAATGTTTTTTATTTTCCAGCCTTTGAAATGGCCACCATATATCGGCCTCTGTTAGGCCAGACGATTTTTACCAAAGGCAGGGAAAATTTTCATGTGAACGAGGACACAGTGAACCTGATAATGGATGGGTTTTTCCGTTTCTATTGTCATTCGCGTGAGAATTAACAGCGGATTAAGTCCATATTGACAATTGTCACTACAAATTGATACTATGAGACTAATTGGGGAGGGAAATCCCGGTAGGAGGGATTTTCATCCCCATGAGTGTTTTTAGGGACATCCTTGTTCCTGCGACAACCCGACAGTTAGAAGCTAAGCTGCAAGGGTTTTTACTAATAGTTACAATTGCACTTTGCCTCTTGGTGTGCTGCTGGGTAAGCTCCTGCACTCTATTGTCCCATTCTCCGCATCTATACGAACAAACTCTGGTTCGAGTCCTGGAGAACGAGCGGGGTCTCATTGTTTCAGACTCCGGCGAGATCCCTTATCAGAGGTGGCGGCTCCCCCCTTGGGACGACGAGATGCGTTATGTGTGGATGGTGGGCAACTACGATTTTCGGCGATATGACGGTGTAGAAATAATCCTTTATTTTCACGGCATGCATGCCAAAGACTACTACCAAGCATTTCGCAGGGAACTGGAATCGTTAGTAAAAAATAGGCCGAAGCGGCCATTTCTGTTTGTCGGTTTCGTGGATACCCCCTATATATTGCCAGAATTCAGAAGTAAGGATCGTTGGAGTTCTTTGGCCCCACGCGAGGGGGAGAGACCGGATCGTCTGTTTAAAGCGGTTAATAAAGTATTCAAAGCATTTCGTATGCAATTTCCCCATGTAAAAAAGGACAAGACTACTATCGTCCTCGCCGGATTCTCGGGAGGAGGCAAGGTCTTAAACGCTGTAGGCAACTGGCTTGCCAGGAGCATAAATGAGGACCCTTATGCAGAGGTCTTCCGGTCTAGATTAACCAAAATAGTCTATTTTGACTGCTGGTTTGAGAAAGAAATAGTGGAGACGATTCCTGCTCTGCTAGAAAGTAATCCGGAAATGAAAATTGTGGCTACGGTCCATATGAAGAAACCTGTAGAGCATGCTGCCATACTCGTAGGCAAGTTCAAAATGAAAGCAGACAAGAAGAATAATGAACTAGTGGGATTGAATGGTAGACTGGTAATCTACCGCGATGATTCTCACTGGAATGCAATGATTTGCAGGCTTAAAGAAGCTCTGTAAGGTCGGCATTCAGCACCGGCATTTACTAATTAATCCTGATCCTTGCCATCCAGCCTCCTTGACCTTCCGGGGGAGCTGCCTGGAGTCAAATTCGTGTACGCTACATCTCAGAAAAGTATAGAATCCGAGTACAGTGAAACAATTACATTCCTTTACGGATTGGAACGATTCGGCATCTTGTTGGGACTTGAGAACATAACTTCCCTTTTGGAAAAGTTAGGCAATCCTCAGAAAACGTTTCCGGTAATTCACGTTGCCGGGAGCAATGGAAAGGGATCCACCGCATCGTTCATCAGCAACATTGCGCGTGCTGCGGGCCTTAGAACAGCTCTTTATACCTCCCCCCACCTTAATGATTTTCGTGAGCGTATCAGGATCGACGGTCGTATGGTTTCGAAACAGGCTATGATCGAGTCCACCTCTAAAATTCGCAAATTATACGACCCGAAACGGACTACTTTTTTTGAGTTTACTACTGCTGTGGCTTTCGATTGCATATCTCAGTCCAAGCCCGATCTGGCAGTAATCGAGGTAGGCCTCGGCGGACGACTTGATGCTACTAACACAGTAGAACCAGTTGTTTCAGTTATCACCGACATTTCAAAGGAGCACGAGGACTATTTGGGGAAAGGAATAGCATCTATTGCACGCGAAAAATCTGGAATAATAAAACAGAGAGTCCCGCTTGTAACAGGAGCTTCCAGGCAGGAGGCGCGACGGATCATATTAGAAGCTGCAGATAAAGTTACCGCTCCTGTAAAAGAATTTGGTCGAGACTTCCGCGGAATGAGATCCGGCTTAAAATTGTTCACGTATAAATCTAGGACGCTTACCTTGGAAAATCTTTCTATTTCTATGATCGGCAGCCACCAGGTAAAAAATGCTACCCTAGCAGTAGCAGTAGTGGAGGAAATAATTGCCCAAGGTCACCCGATTACAGAAAAGTCAATCCGCACGGGTATTCAAGGCACTTTCTTCCCAGGGAGATTCGAGATATTAAGAAGAAGGCCCGACGTGGTGATCGACGGAGCTCATACCTCGGAGGGGATGAGGCTTTTGAAAAGCTCTCTCAGACGTATCTATCTAGAGGCCAAACCATTGATACTCTTGGGAATGCTGAGGGACAAGAATTATTCTGAACTTGTTCAAATCATCGCCCCCATAGCGCGAGAGGTGGTTTGTGTGCCGCCTCAGGGAAACCGTGCTTTAGACCCTGAAGAATTAGCAGCCAAAGTAATGGAATACGGGATTTCAGTCTCCTGGTCCATGTCCATTGCCGAAGGCTTTGAAAGACTTATGGAAAAAGCATCCTCCCAAGACCTTATACTTGCCACAGGCTCGCTCTATATGATAGGGCCAGTACGACGGGCCTGCGGACTTGAAGACGCTTAAACGACAAAACGAGTCAGAATTGCGTACCAGCAACCTTCGTTTGGATGGTGCCAGAGCTTTCGGCCCCCGATCACTATGTTCCGGAAAATCTTTAGGAAAAACATGCCTACTGGGAAAATTCAGTGGGCTAAAGCTCTAACCCGCAAAATGTGCAGGTTCCGCTCCACGCATCTCAATAGACGGCCAGTCACCTGTCAGCTTTCTTCAAAAGGCTGGGCAGGACGGTGTATGGCTTTGCTCTTGTCGGTCCTTTTAGTCTCACTGAACGGGCCCTTGCGGATCCATGCGGAAACATCTCGGGATAACGACCTCTCAGGCGGCCACCTGTCAAATAAGTCAGCTATTCTCCCTGCAGACATCCCTATTCAATTATCGGCGGAAAGGTTGTCTTTCGATTATGATAACAACACCTATACCGCTCGTGGCAACGTAAGTTTGAGTCAAGGCAACACTCGCCTGCGAGCCGATAGCGTGCGATACCAAGGAAACACGCGAGAACTCACTGCCATGGGTGGAGTTATAGCTCGAATGGGAAGCGACGTGGTGGAAGCCGAAAAAGTCATCATCAACCTGGCCGACTCGTCGGGGATACTCTTTAACGGCAAGCTCCTACTCAAAAGGCACAATGTGTATTTGGAGGGGAAAAAGTTGGAGAAGGCCGGGGAATCGACCTACCGAATAACAGAAGGAAGCTTCACTACATGTGACGGTGTCTCTCCGGCCTGGCGGATCACCGGCAGGGATTTGGACGTTACCCTAGAAGGTTACGGAACACTTAAGCATGGTTTTTTTTATGTCAAAGACATTCCAGTATTTTATATACCATGGCTCATTTACCCTGCCAAACGTAAACGGCAGACCGGTTTTCTTGCTCCCACCGTTGCCAATAGCAGCATAAAGGGAATTGACGTTCGTCTTCCGTTTTTCCTTGACATCTCCCCTAGCGTCGACGCCACAATTATACCCAGGATCTGCACCCGACGGGCAGCTCAAGCAGCTCTGGAGTTCCGGTACTTCCCCACCGATAATTTCACAGGGCGTTTCTATGGAGAATATACGTACGATTGGAAATATGAGCCCGATAATGTTG
>CAIXMD010000154.1 GCA_903920415.1 uncultured Desulfomonile sp. | reverse complement strand
CCGGACAGGTGGGAGGGAGAGACTTCCCAAAATCATCGAGGAGCTTGATCCTTTTGCTCAAAGTGAGAATCTCCAACCGGTGTATCGCAGCAATATCCTCCTGTAACTCATTGCGAAGGATATCGATTTCTTGCTTGACCAAATCCAACTCCCTGTTTTCAATACCGTAAGGATTGCTGATCGACGCACCACTATATTTTGAGCCCAAATTAGAACCTATACATTTAATGGCCTGCAATTCTTGCCGAAGAAGTTCAACCTCTAGCTTTAGTCTCTGTAATTCGTCATTTTCAGACGATGAAAAAGCCTTCTTGAAAAATGCTCCGAACCAACTACCCTGGCCTTTGCCACTCATACCTTTCCTCCCGTAAATCAAGATAAGCTTTTCAATCATTGAGATGATAGAGGCAACCTCGCTAAAATTCAATAAAAATGTTGGCATCTATTACTTGGGTGTACATAAATAACCGGCCCAATCATCAGGAACCAGAACATTCCTCATGCCACGTGCTGAACTCACCAACCATCGCAATGCGTTCCCTCTGTGACAGGGAGTGGTCATTATCCAGTTCTTCAATAGCATCAAGTGCAACTCTTTTGAAGAGTTCAGACTTGGATTTACCTTCAATACTGAAACGCCGACAAAAACCTTCGAGAGTCCAGGCTACCAGAGACAATCCCTTTACAGAAACATGCTCGCGTTGAAACTTCCAGTACAGGGCTCTGACCTCTTCACAGTCGAAATCGGTGAGAAGACGATTGCAGGACATCAAACTCCTGTTACTTATCATTATGGCGTTTGCAAGCTGCGTATCATAATGGCTGACCGAGGTCTGCGTGCCGTGGTGAACCATTCGATAATGATAAAGGACCTGTGGAATAATCTTTGTATTGTCTCTCTTGGAAATACGCGACCACAGGTCAAAGTCCTGAGCGTAAGCCAGATCGCTGTTGTACCTTCCTGCTTCCAAAACTGCTTTCTTCCTAAACATTACAGATCCATGTCCGTAATTATTGTGGAATTGAAGTCTCCAAAGCCTATAAATTGGATCTCTAATCAATTCTTTTCTTTCTATTGTGTGCCCGTGCTCGTCAACAATGTCGAAGAAGCCGGCCACCAAATCGAGACGAGAGTCGCATTCCAGTTCCCGAACCTGGGCCTCCAGCCTTCCGGGAAGACTCAAATCGTCTGAATCCATCCGTGCCACGTATTTCCCTCTAGCCAGCAAGAGACCTCTGTTTAGAGAACGAGTCAGCCCAATATTATCCTGATTCAAAACAATGATCCGGCTATCATGGAATTCTTGAAATATTTGTCCCACCGGATCGGTCGAGCCGTCATTAATTATGAGAAACTCGAAGTCATCAAAACTCTGAGATAAAATGCTGTGCATGGCCTCGGGTAAATATTCGAGACCATTGAAAATCGACATGAGAACGGTGACTTTGGGGATGCTCATGCTTCTGAACTACATTTCCGTAAAACGTTTATCGTACCTTACGGCAGCTTATTAGGCGGTAAGTTTATCTGAATGAAGTCGGATTCTGCCTGAAGCCGAGATGATTTCACCGAGCTGGTCTGAAACTGGTCTCAATAATTCTAATTACTTGCTGTCGTGCTTGGTCCTCATTCCAACCGTTTTGAACAAGACATGTCAGATAGCGTCTTGCGGTGAATTGCATTTCATTTTCCGACCGGGCGCCAGCAATAAGTATGGGATACTGAGAGCAGTCAGAAAGCTCCTGAATTTGAGCTGAAGAGTCAGGAGGAGTTGAGGCTACTGTCGGGGGCCTTACTCGGGGAGGAGTGTACTCGGGGATCTGAGAGGGAGAAATGGGCGCACGAAATTTCTGCTGACCATCCTGTGAACGCGAGTGTGTTGGGGCTTGTGGTGAGGACAAGGGGCCGGGCACAATGGGCAAACCAACCTGTGGGCTTTCCTGATGTATCGGAGGATAATCAGACCTCATTGCATTGTCAGTTGGAACTAACCGTCGCTCCTGGCCTCGAACCGGCGAGGAGGACCTTGGAAATACTCTTTCCAGGTGATTGCCGCGATTATCGAATTCCGGGGCTTCCGGTGCAATGTACGGGAAATCCTGTGCAAATACTGGTTGGTCCGGAACTTGTCCCAATATGAGAATAAGCAACAATAGGGAATAGATCGTTAAGTCTCGAATCATTGCCTTATCTACCTCTCTATGGCCCCGACTCTTATAGCACAGGGTCTCAGAAAAAACCATTGCAGCACTCGACTATTGCCTCCTGCAAAATAGATATTGTCCGTTAAAGCTGTTGAATCAACCTCAGATTGAGCGGGGATTGAATTATCCGGTTTCATGGAATTGGTTTTGTTCAAAGGTCTTTCTCTCAATCATTCCGAATAGGTGGAAATCAGCTTGGCACATCAAAATCTCTCAAGTAATCAAGTTTGTGAATAGAGAGCAATTTCTCCAGTTTGACCATGTATCACCATCTTGCTTCCCACCACTACCTCCCGGCCGTTAAACTTAACTGCCTCAGGCTTGCCTGCAAATTTCTCAATCTGTCTGACCTGCCCTACATAGACCTTGCCGAGGGATTTGGAGATGTCAGCGGCATGGGCGCCCCGGCCTCCCAGACGGCTGACCAGAGCAGTCTCCACAGGAAGGGAGAAGACCTCTTCCATTATTTCTTCAGGAATGGGGTTGTTCACAACAAAGATAAAACCGTCCAGCTTATGCAATTCGGGGAGATTTTCGTTCATGGCGTCAATAATGGACTGCGCCTTGTTAATATGCCTGAATGGAGCAATCTGGTTTCGATCGGTGACCATGATCCCGCGAAAAATCTTGCCGAAAACACCTGTGCCCTGCGCGATCACATCATATCCGAATGCCTTTAAGGATGGGATTCTTTCTTTACGTTCCCTGTCTTTGCGGATCTGAAGGACGAAAACCTTGCCTTTCTCGATGGTGTATTCGATGCGGGTGTCCATATGGAGATGCTCAGCAGTGCGGAAAAGGATCCAATAGAGCTGCTTCCATGCATCCGGCATCCGGGAAGCCAGACACTCGCGACTTTTCCAGGGATCATGCACCGGCATAGTAACGACCTTTCCGTCAACCACATCCGTTCCTTGGTCGCCTTGGGCGAAATCCCCTCGCAGGTCCATGGTAAATGGATTATATGAGACGACTCCGGTCCCGGAAGAATCCAGTTCCATGTTTCCGTACACCATACCCTGAATGATTGCCGGCGTGTGCCAATTGCCATCTATTCCGGCGGCTTCCCTGTACTTGCGGGCAGCCTGTCCTTCAAACGAATGCAGCACTGCAACGGCGCAGTGGATGAGGATCTCGAGAAACCTTCCATTGTCAAGCAACTCAACTGCCTTGGGCGCCAGTTCCGCCACGCGCCTTTTGTAATCGAAAGCTAGACCTTTCATCTGGTCTGCACTCATGAAGGCTTTACGCAACACCTTAAAGTGCGCTTTCCGTTCATCTATTATTTCTTGAAACTCATCCCTTTCTATTCCAAAGACTGACTGACTGAATTCCTGTAAAAAACGTCGATAGCAATCATAGGCGAACCAAGGATCTACCTTTTTAGCAAGGCCCGCCGCAATTTCGTCGTTAATACCCACATTCATAATAGTGGTCATCATACCCGGCATACTTATTCTTGCTCCGGATCTCACGGAGAAGAGCGCAGGGTTAGAGGTGTCTCCAAGGGATCTTCCCCAAATGCGTCCCAACTTTTCTACCGCTTCGGACAAACCGCTACGGAAATCGGGATCAAAAAGCATCTCCGAGTGATTCTTCAAAGGCTGGTCTGAGGTTATTATGAAGTAAGGCGGGGTGTTTTCTGCAAGCTGAAGAAGTGATGCTTTCAGTCCTATCTTACACGGAGAAATCTCCTCCTCGGCAGGGAAGTAAAATGGAATCGGACGGCTTTCTGCACTGGTTCTGCTCACAACGAGCCTGCCTGATTCGGCAAGCCGCTGGTTCAGGAAAAGTTCTATCTTGTCTATAAAGGTTTCGAGGACCCTCAGGTTTCCATCTCTGGCCTGAAGGTCAGAGAGATATAAAATCTTAAGGTAGTTTTTGAAAAAGTCGGTATCCGGAATCTGTTTCAGTGTTGTCAAGTCACGGAATTTTCTCGGGAGCTTGTCCATTGGGCAAAATAAGAGAAAGTTGTCGAAAGGTTCTTCAAACCAAGCCCTGTACTGGGCGTGTATGTCGTCAAGCTCCTTCTTGATAATTTTCAGTATGTCTCGGACCTTGTCGAACGTGAGGCCAAGTGCTCCCGCTTGCCTGAGGTCACTCCCAGACTGCTTTAGGTAGTAGCTGGAATGACCGTTTACAGAGATTCCCCTGATCAGGTAGTCCAGAAATGTGAGGGCTAGAGGGAGGTTCTCCAGTGAGATGCCTTCGAAATGGGTATTGTTGATACTCGTAGCGATTGTCTCTTGCAGGGCTTCTCTGCCCAGATCATTGTTAAAAGCTTCGAATCGTTCCTCGATGTAGGTTGCTTTTTGTGCGTAGGCGTGTCCGGCCTTCTTTGCGCGTAAAATGATTGGTGTTCCAGGCTGTTCCCGGCTAATCCTATCCATTTCTCGGGCCCCGTCGACAGTGCCTTCCGTGAGGGTCACGGCAGGAGGTAGGGGGGTTCGGATATCCGGAGTCAGAAAACTCTCCTTTATATGCTGCCTCTCGGTAATTATCAGATCAAGTCTCTCCAGGTCCTCCTGGACAGTGGAACCGGATGCCGATTGTCGGATAACAAAATATTTGTTGTGAAGGCCCTTGACCAACTCTATCATTTCCAGCACTACCCGTCGTGAAAACTCCGGCAATTGAGATGCGTTCCAATACTTCGACGTGTCAACGGATACAAGTGCTGCCATTCCGTCTTTTTGATCAGGATCCATTTTGTATTCTTCGAATATTTGCCGGCAGAGGTCCATGATGCCCTGAGCTTCCACAGCGGAACACCAGCTATTCATCGCCAGGTACGGCATGGATTCGGAAGGCATCCATTCTGCAATTGCTTCGCGGCGTCCGGTCGCGAAATATTTGATTATTCCCTGACAAAAGAACAAGTTTTCTATGCTGCCGCGCCAGTGAATGTCGCCCCGAAGCTTCCCCAGAAAATTACCTATCGGCTTGATTCCTCTGTTTGCAAGCTCTTTTGCCAGACCTGCGGCTGTGAGACGCAGGGTATCCAACGGACCGATCTCCTTGAATGAATAAGGAATGGCTTTAATCAACGTTCGAACCAAAAAATGTATCACAGAGGAGTTTGATCTCAGCAGCCGTGAAATCCATAACTGAATCAGGTCCTCGTCACATAATTGGGTTCTGCCGATTTCAATTTGGACTATGAGATAAGGAATGAGCCGGTGCATGATTCGGGGATTAGAAGCGATAATAGCCATGATGCTTCTCACGTGCTGCACATGACACTCATTTGCCCCGGCCTCCTCTGCGAGCACCAGAGGTTCCCCGGTGTCGTCATCTTCTATGGTGTATTTCTTTTCTCTAGGGCTGATAAGGGGATGATGCACCAGTTGTTCCATAAGTTCCTGGGCCATAAGGAAATAGCCTGCCGTCCCAAAGGTTATCCCTAATGATTCCAGCGCCTTCAGGGAGGACAATACCTGGCCCGTGTCTCCAGATGAGTAGGTCCTGTCCAGGAAAAGGCCTGCCAGCGTATTCACCAGATCTTTTGAGGCTTGCTTTCGCGTTTTCTCAAGGCGGATGACTATTGCGCAAAGACCGTCGATAAGCAGTTGCTTGACCTCGGGCTTGTCCACCTCAAGAATCTGTACGGCAAGGACCTGTGAAAATGCCGCCTGGACATTCGGCGGTGTCACATCGATCATTTCTTGGAAAGACAAGAGAATTGCGTTCCATTCGTTCCCGAGGCCCTTAATGAAATCTATTCCATCGGCAAGTTCCGCCTCGCCGATTTCGGCTCCACCCTCAATGACCTGACGAAAAGTCCGTTTTCGCTTCTCAATTTCATCTGGTCCGTGGATTTTTATTCTTTCCAGGATATCTCTGTAGAAACGCTCCCGCTGAGGAAAATCCTCTTTGGACACAGTCTGGTGAAGGCTTTCCACCAGTTCGGCAGGACAAGGCCGGATCTCGTCAAGAGCTGTTACCAGGGCCTGCGAAGCCATCATGTATATCCGGGGCATAAAGAAATCATTGATATCCTTCGATCGTTTTTTCAAAGCTGATCGGATGGTTGAAATCTCCAGAATTCTACGATCAAAGGAGTTAATTGGTTTTCGAAAGGGATTTGTAGCAAGAAAGTCGAGTCCCCTTTTCACGAAAGGCAGGTAGACCCCGAGGTTTTTCTCTTCTGTGGATTTCAGAATGCTCTCGAGAAGGCGACCTAAGGAGTACTCAGCTTCTGAACGTGCCTCCAAATCAAAAGGTTGAAGTATTGCTGCGTATAAAAAAGCGAGGATGATCTCCATTACTCTCTCGTGATGTTGTTCGAGCGAGGTATCGTCCCTTTCGAGAGAATATCGAGACAGTACTCTGATGAGATCCAGCCAGTTGGGTATCTCGTACAGTATGGGGATCAGGTTCTCGTAGATGGCCTGGCGTCTTCCCTTAAAGGCTGTCAAATAAATCAGCTCTTCAAGTGATTCCCTGGGGAATTTGAGGAATAGAGTAAGCTGGGCCCCAGCCTGTTTGATGCCGATGAGGTACGGCGAAGCCTCTTCGCCGGTGCGGTCCAGAACCATGAGGACGCTGTTCAGACCTTCCACCTCGAGCACAGCATCTGCTCCAAACAGAACTCCACTCCGATTAATCACCTTTAACATGCCGGCGACTTGATACGGATTGAGCGGTTCGCGCTCGCCTATTTGTCGTATAAGTTCTTTTGCTTCCACCGTTACACCCGAAAGTAGCAGGGGTTCGTGACTAAAAGCCTAAACCATTGTCTCTTGCGCCGCAAGAAAAAGGTTCGTGGATCTGATCACTGATCTGTTTTGGGCCAGATTCTTACAAAAAAATCTTTTATACAGAAACAACATGTCTCGCTTGCAGAATGCAATTGAAGCCAAGCTCATCTTATGGCATTATAATTGCTCGATTGAGTTGCTTCTCATACTTGGGAGGAGACCCGCCATGGACAACCTTGAGAATATAATTTACAGCCTTCTTCCGCTTATACTCATCCTAGTATTGTCTTGGCTATTTAGCTCGTTGGGATCACGGACGCGAAAGCAAGTGCAAGAGAAAGAGGGTTTATCCGGACCACCTTCGGGTGAGCAGATCTTGGATGTATTGTCAAGCAAGAGAGGCGAAACGACCTCAAAACCGGGCGACGTGAATATGGGTTTTCCCGAAGAGATACGGCTGCAAGAGGCAGAACCCTGGATGAAACAGCGGCATAGCGCCCCGACTGAAGTGACGCCGAAGCCGATAAAGCCGAAATGGTGGGGCGCATGACATCGGAA
Organism: uncultured Desulfomonile sp.; assembly: GCA_903920415.1. Taxonomy (GTDB): domain Bacteria; phylum Desulfobacterota; class Desulfomonilia; order Desulfomonilales; family Desulfomonilaceae; genus CAIXMD01. The sequence goes on along the minus strand of CAIXMD010000154.1, from coordinate 2,516 downwards.
GAAGCGACGCATAGCCGAACGTTCAAAGCGGTCGTTGGCATGAGGATCGGCGTCGTGATTTCGGTAGTGTGTCTGCTGTTGACCATGGACAATTATTTTGGGGTGCCGTATTCCTGGGGGAAAGATGCTGACGGAAAAGAATCCTCTCATACCGAAGCTACCGGAGGCTTTTCCTGGGAAATGCCTGGTCGAGTCTCGATTTACGATTTGCAGTTCGGACCGGCAGTACTTAAGGATAATCAGCTTAAATTTCTAGGGAATGGCCGTTCCTTTAATGCAGGCTTATTTGGAGATCGCCTGACCTTGATGATCCGCTTTTCCTATAATGCATCCCAGTCAGAGGTTCCGCTCAAATTTATCATCAAGCTTCCCGAGTCCAGGCAATATGAAGAGACGGTTCGCCTGATGAGTCGCAGCGGCCAGTACTCTTACCATTTTACCATTCATAACCCTCGGGATTTTTTCGGTAGTGGCTCAGTTTACCTTTACTACGGTTTCAGCATAGTAGACGTTCTGGATTTCACGATCATGCCGGGTTCCTGAGGTATATGCTCCTGACAACTGCACCTAAGCACCCTCAGCACCTAAAAAAACGCGTGGACATCCTCCTGGTGGAGAAAGGACTCGTGTCGTCGCGGCAGCGCGCCGGTGCTCTCATTATGGCCGGAAAAGTGACTGCGGACGGTATAAAGATAGACAAACCCGGCAAGGAAGTCGATACGTCAGCGGTTTTATCAGTCAAAGAGCATCTACCGTACGTGAGCCGGGGAGGGCTCAAACTAGCCCCCGCTCTGGACTCGTTCGGAATAAACCCTGGAGGACTCATGCTGCTGGATGCCGGTGCTTCCACCGGTGGATTCACTGATTGTTTGCTCGAAAGGGGCGCTCGCAAGGTGATCGCCCTAGATGTGGGTTACGGCCAGCTTGATTGGCGTCTTCGTAACGACGTGCGAGTAACAGTCTTGGAGCGAACCAACGTACGCTTTTTGCGTAAAGAGTCGCTTCCTCACCCAGTGGACGCAGCAGTTGCCGACCTCTCTTTCATATCGTTAGGGCTTGTTCTGCCTCCGTTAAAAGAAATCCTTCCAGAGAATGGATGGATAGTGGTTCTTGTAAAGCCTCAATTCGAGGTGGGCCGCGAACATGTTGGGAAGGGCGGAGTCGTCCGAGACTTCGACAAAATTAGAAACGCAGTGGAAAGCGTCAAGATGTCGGCCGACAATTGCGGTTTTCTGGTATTGGGGGAAATGGAAAGTCCCTTGCGAGGTCCTAAGGGTAATAGGGAGTTTTTCTTGCATTTGAAAAGAACTTAATACGCTGGAGAATTTGGTAATATGAAAATATCGTCATTAATCTCGACTTAGAGAACGAGATAAGGACTTTTCTTGACGTAATTTCTCCGCCCAAGGATACAGTATCAGAGAGACTCATGAAAGGTGCAAGCATGTCATTTCCCGACGTTGAAACCCAAATGATGAAGATCATGAGGGGCGTGGAAGAAATCTTAAATGAAGATGAGATGCGTCGACGTCTCACTAAAAGCATGGAAACCGGCAAACCGATTCGAGTTAAGCTGGGAGTAGATCCTACGGCTTCCGACATACATCTAGGACACATGGTCACTATTCGAAAGTTAAGGCATTTCCAAGAACTTGGCCATACGGCGATTTTCCTTGTGGGGGATTTTACCGCGCGCATCGGCGATCCCACAGAAAGAGCCGAGGCGAGAATAAGACTCACCAAGGAACAGGTATGGGAGCATGCCAAAGCCTTTAAGGACCAGGTATTCAAAATTCTCGACGAGGAAAAGACCGAACTGCGCAGCAACGGAGAATGGTTCGATTCAATGTCTTTTGCTGATTGCCTTGACCTGGCCTACAGATCTACCGTTGCTCGAATGCTCGAGAGAAACGATTTCGAAAAGCGTTATCGGGAAGGTAATCCCATCACCATCACAGAATTCCTTTATCCGCTTATGCAAGGCTATGACTCGGTGGCCCTGGAATGCGACGTGGAATTGGGAGGGACAGACCAAAAATTCAACCTGCTGGAAGGTAGGGACTTGCAGATTCAGTACGGGCAGGAACCCCAGATTGTCCTGATGACACCGCTCATTGAGGGACTCGACGGTTCAAAGAAAATGAGCAAAACTGAACGGAACTATATTGCTGTGGATGATGCGCCTGAGGACATGTTTGGCAAGACCATGTCGATACAGGATGATCTCATAGTCAAATATTTCACTCTGCTTACAGATGTGGACCAAAACGTGGTCCGGAATTTCGGAGATGCCCTCAAAGTGGTTGATCAGCACCAGGAGCCTATGGATCCACTTCACCCGATGCAGATAAAGAAGGCCCTTGCTCGCAGTATCGTAGCCGAATATCACAATGAAGCCGCGTCGAGAGAAGCGGAGGAACATTTCGAAAAAGTTGTACAGCGTAAGGAGATGCCTGACCATATCCCTGTAAAATCCCTGGATCAAGAAAAATTGCAAGCTTATGAGATCGCTTCGG
>CAIXMD010000153.1 GCA_903920415.1 uncultured Desulfomonile sp. | reverse complement strand
TGTCGGAAGCTCGGGTGGCGACATGGTACGGGTAGTGGCCAGCGGGATTCAGGAAATACTCTCCATTAAGATTGAAAATGAACTCGTATCCTCAGAAGACCTCGAGTTCCTGGAAGAACTCGTCGTGGCCGCGGTCAACGACGCCCTGAGGAAGTCCCGTGAATTAATGGCCCAAGAGATGTCTAAGCTGACCGGCGGGCTGCGTCTCCCAGGATTTATGTGATGTCCGGCCCTCTGGAAACACTGATAAAGGCCCTGAAACGCCTCCCAGGGGTGGGTGAGAAAACCGCGGCTCGATACGCCTATTACATTCTCAACGCAAACAGGGACGAGGTCCAGGATCTGGTCTCAAGTATTAGAAAAGTCAGAGAAAAGCTGCGGCTTTGCTCTACGTGTTTCAATCTCACCGATGTTGATCCATGCACTATCTGCTCTGACCCAAGGAGGGATGCCGGCCGGATCTGTGTAGTAGAGAGTCCCCTCGACCTTATGGCCGTTGAAAAGGCATCGCATTTCAAAGGAGTCTACCACGTGCTCCATGGAGTCCTCTCACCCCTTGATGCTATCGGGCCTGACGAAATTCGGCTGAGGGATCTCATAGACCGTGTGGAAAAGGGAGAGCTTTCGGAAGTGATACTGGCGCTCAATCCGACGGTCGAGGGCGAAGCAACGGCAGCGTATATAGGTGATCGTCTCAAGAAAATGGGGATAAGTGTCTCACGCATAGCCTATGGCATACCCGTCGGAGGGTCTCTGGAATACGCGGATCCCCTCACTTTGACCCGTGCCCTTCAAAACAGGAGGGATTTCTGATCGAATGAGCTGCTACACCTTACCCAGAGCCAAATATTGAGGCCCTTCAGTATATCCACATCTTCTGTGGATAACCGGCGTGTAACTCTGTGGATAACTTACCATGACTCGTAGAATGTTAGGGTTTTATGCAGAGTGTGCCATGCTGGTGCACGCCAAAAAGAGTAATTAAATCAAATATAAATATAAGTGACCGAAATGTCGAGAGCAGGGGCAAAGCCCACATCCACTGCCGGTAAAGTTATAAACAACTGTTGATAAATTGGATTTTGGACCTCCATGGAAACATGCCGCTCAAGCTCGACTGGAGGCTTTCGGATTATGGAGGAAATCCAAAGCATATGTAGTGGTTACCTTTTGACAGCTTATTTCGGCCAATGAGTTACAGCATCCCTCAACGATCACCACCGGAATGCGGTAAAATCGGCAATCCTGACATAAAAAATCAGTTAATTAAAAATTAAGTCTTTTCAAGACGCTCCAGCTTTGATAATGAATATTATTGCAGAAGTCTACCCACTTACTCTCTGACAGGTTCTGGATCATGGAAGGGAAGGACGTGAAAGGCTCAAGATTATGGTTTGTTGCCTTAGGACTAGCCGTTTACAGCATCATACTGACTGCGGTTACGGGAGACATCGGATTCGACGCGGATGACTGGTGGATATTAAGTTGGGCTTACTGGTACGATTTCCCTACATCTATGGCTGTTTATGCTCGCGAGGCCCTGAGGCCCATTGAAGGTATGTACTGGTTGAGCCTTTTCGAACTCGTGGGATTTAATCGGCCCATTTTTCACTTATTCTCCCTCCTCCTCTGGGTCGGTGCATCTTTCCTGATGGGGTTGGCTCTTTTTCGAGTGTTCCCCAAGAACCGAACCTTTGTAACATTTTGTACTCTTTTGGTTTTTTTTCTGCCAACCGTCTCCTCGTTGACGTACATCATCTTCACGGACAATTCACGTTTGAGTTTAGTGTTCTTTTGGGGATCAGTCATAGCGTTTCAGAGGTGGGCCAAGGGATCCGCGTCGTTGACAGGTCTTGCATTGCCGGTTTTCCTTTACGTTTTGTCGTTCCTGACATATGAGGCGCCGAGCCTCATGATATGTGCCTTACCTCTGCTCTTGTTGCCTGTCAGAAGGAATAATGGCTATCCTTTCTGGGAAAAGGTCTTTCTGGCAAAGCTCGGCGCGGGGATTTTGTCGGGCTTGGTTCTGGCTCTTGCCGTCAGATACCTGTATTTTGGAGGTGGAGCTGTTGAACATCGTCACATAGTGCCACCGATTGAATTGATCGTGTCATATCTCGGGCTGCTGCCTTTTTATCTAACGGCTCCTTTCACCACGTTCTGTCGTGAACTCTGGGTGTGTCTTATTGCATGGCTCGTGGTCATTTGGGCTGCATTCCACTTGTATATGTCGAGAACAAAAACCAGTGACAATACTCAACCTGATGAGCCGTTGCGGTGGGACCAGGGAACTTCTTACAAGATCATTCTGGGAATCGTCATCCTTCTATTGGGAATGCTCCCTTACCAAATCGCAGGTTACGGCAGTGGGACCCCCAAGCTCACAGAGACCCTCATGGCAAAGTGGGGTCTGATTGCACAGGGTGACACGAGTTGGTTCAATTTCAATTGGGCGAGCAGGATCTATTCGTCCGCATCCTGCGGCATTGCGATTATTTTTGCAGTGGTGTTCACCGCATGGAAGAACAGCAAAGCTCGATTCGTTTTCCAGTTTGCCCTTATTGTAGGGATATGGTTTATGGCAGCCTTTCACGCAGGACTCAGTGTTGACTGGAAAGAAGCCGCTGCGATCAGGAACGACCTTGTGAAAAGTCTGATCAGCCAGGTTCCGGACGTGAAGTCTGAAACCAACTTCGTATTTTTGGATCTCGAATCCTATCACAAGAGGGCTGCAGTGGTGCGACGTTGGAGCGGACTGCGCGAGCTTGTCCGGATGCTTTACGATGACCGCACGTTGGGAGCCTGGTATGTGTACCCTTATGCATGGGAGCCGCCTAATAAGGTTTTTCAGCAGGCCATCGTTCATACGTCAGGATTTGTGAGCAGGGGAATGAAAATGAGTGCTCCGGCTCCTCACGACAGCCTCTTATTACTAAAAAGGGCCGGAACAAAGCTTGTGCTTCTGGAAAAAATTGTTTCCGGTGACGGTTTGGCCCCTACGGGAATCTCCTGGAGAGGAGTGAATTCATTACGGTCCAATCGTAACCGGATCCTTGTCACGTCGAGTTTGGCGGCAGCTCAATTTCAGAACAGCCGGGACCGATGGATCAGGAGCCTCGTATCAGCATTCAAACTTTCAGGAGTGATAAAATAGTTGAATCAGCCATCCTTGTGAGAAAAAAGAAGTAAGCCGGATGCAATTGCTCACTCTGGTCTTGCGCCAGATCTTCAGGTTTTCATTTGCTTTTCCTCGTATTGTAATAGCGATTTTCCTGGTTCTTGCGGTTGCCGGCTTCTCCTCAATGCCTTTCATAACCGTCAGCAGTAATCTACTTGCAGGCGTCGGACAGACGAATCCCGTCATAAATCTGGGGCGAGAGAATAGCGAAATATTTGGGGAACAAGATTCTCTCATTGTCGTCATTGAATTCCCTGAACCCCCAGGAGAGGATCGTCTCCAATTTATAAAGGGTTTGGGAGATTGCATAGCTCAAATATCCGGTGTGCGGAGAGTACGTTA
>CAIXMD010000152.1 GCA_903920415.1 uncultured Desulfomonile sp. | reverse complement strand
CGGCTACGAAGCCCTGCGGCGAAGTAACGGTGCCCTGCTTTATCTCTTCAATTTTCTCTTTCATGGGATTATGACTATATCACTTTTCGACGGGGACTGCTATTTTTGAGCCATTGTCTTTCTGGTAAAAGCAGCAATACGCTGTAATCTCAAATTTGCATGATGTCAACTGAAAATCAAGTATTGCCGGCAACATCACTATTATTTTTTTCCAACCCGCTTTCCTCTTCGTAGTTAATTTTTATAGGGACAGTGACCATGTAGGGAACGTAATCAGGATATAGCCGGCGCAGGTCCCAGATGGTTATACCGCGCTTTACATGCTGCCGCATGGGGGCTTTCAGATCAGGCTCAACAATCTCAGCGGGGGGCAACCAGCCATAAGCCTTTTCATAGGCAGTGCGCAATTTTATAAAGGTGCTGTTTATCACATCCGGACCGGGTTTTTGCAGAACAAATTTCTTCCTTATCAATCCCATGCCTTTCTCTATCCAAATGCCCACTATGATGAGTACGCAGCCAAGATTTAAAGTTACAAAACTTTTGCGGGTAGCAGGTATCAGAAATATGACGAAGGCAACAATATTAAAGATCAAAGCGGTCCATACCCAGGGAACCAGAACGCCTTTTCCGTGCAGTCCGAGATACAGGTAGCGGAGAGGTGCTAGATGATGAGTGTCCGAATAGAGTTCCTTGAAAAACTCTGCACCCAATAGAAACAGGTTTATCGCCATTGCTACTGCAATCATCTCGGCAATCTTGAATAGGGCTTCATCTTTTACGTGAAATTTGGTATAATTTCTAACTAGTTGAAAAAGTAAAATGATCAACGAAGGACCTGAGCAGAATGCTGAAGCCAAAAAACGAGGAGCAAGAATCGATGCGTTCCAGAACGGCCTCGCCGCCAATCCGTTGTATATGAATGCGGTAACGGTGTGTATGCTTACCGCCCAGGGGATCGACAAAAGAATGAAAGGAAGGATGAAACGCATGTTGACAGGCTTGTCATAGTAAGCATTCCAAAGAATATATCCAGGAATGAACAAGTTAAGAAAAAGGTACCCGTTGAGTACAACAATGTCCCACCCCAGTAGAGAACTGGGAAGGTTTAATATTCCCAAGCCGGGGATAAGATGCCATACCCTGTCCGGCCGCCCCAGGTCTGCCGTTACAAACATGAGGCACATTAATAGAGCGCTGACGGCAAGTGCTTCTCCGACTATAACGATTTCCTTAATTGGCCCGAAGTCGTAAAGGTAGGCGGGAATTATAAGGAGGACTGCCGCAGCGGCAACCCCAACCAGGAAAGTAAAATTCCCAATGTAAAGACCCCATGAGACGTAACTGGTCATCCCGGTGACAATGAGGCCTGCCTGAATCTGTTTTGTGTATGCATATACGCCGACGAAGGCCAGCACAGCGAGGAGCACTACCCAGAAGTAATAGATGGGTGGACCTTTGATGAGTCTTCTCCCCGCCTCGATTATGAATCCAGACCTCTCCATGGTGTGCCTCACCTGTCAAGTAGCGAAGAAGTAGTAGAATTTAGGTTGGGTATTCAGCTCTTCCTTCAGTCTGAATACCCTCTTAGTCTTAATAATATTGCTGATTTCACTATCTGGGTCCAGCAAGTTTCCGAACTTACGTGCCCCGACCGGGCAGACCTCAACGCACTTGGGATATTTGCCAATCCTAACCCTTTGAATGCAGAAAGTGCATTTTTCTACAACATTGCGCATTCTTGGGCGATTCCCCAGATAATGGGTCTGAGTGTTGACTTCATCCTTGGGAATGGTCGGTTCTTTGAAATTGAACCAGCGCCCCATGTATGGGCATGCGGCCATGCAGTAACGGCAACCTATGCACCAGTTGTAGTCTACCACCACTATCCCGTCAGGTTCCGTCCATGTAGCCTGCACCGGACAAACCTTGGTACAAGGGGGATTGGCGCAGTGCTGGCACTGCACGGGCATATAATAGTAGCCTTTTTGTGGGACCTCTTCAGCATCATAATAGATGGTCGATTCCTCCAAATTCATAGTTCCATCTCTGAACCGGAGAACCCTTATGTACTGAATTTGAGGGTCCCTCGAGAGGTTGTTTTCCTCAACACAAGCATAAACGCATCTTCGGCAACCGATACACCTCTGAATATCCAGACCATAGCCAAAGAGAGTCCCCTCTATCGGTGACTCAGTCCCCACCACAAACTCTTTGCCGTACTTGGCTTTGTACTCATCCTGAAGACGGTCTATGGTCTCCTGGATTTCTTTCTTGGACATCTTTCTGAAATTCTGCTGAAAGAATTCTTGCCACGAGCAGGAACTCGTCGCGATCATACCCAGCAGTCCGGCAGTTCCCGCGAGGAAAGATCTGCGGTTCAGCCTATCCTGCAAATGTCCCGGCGACTTCGCAATCTCCTTGTCTGAATGATGGCCATCTTCTGTTTGTTCAGAACGCCTGTATTTTGTCTGCGCGAATTCTTCGTCACTCATAGCAAATTACCTCTGATGTGAGGCTGACTTCTCTTTGGGTGTCCATGGCTTCCTGGGAGGCGGCATCGGCTCTATTGATCTGAATCTGGGAGAGTGAGGGTCGTGACAGTTGACACATAGGTAATAAGTTTTTTTACCGTTCCAATAACCGGATCTCCTCCCATGGATCCCGTTTCGCCAGTCCCTGTATTTAGTGCCGTGACATTTACCGCAGAGAAGGTACGAATGTTCGAAATTGATCAATTTCCCATCACTGAGGGGGCGCAGGTAGTTCCTATTTTCAGGATCGTGACAATCAAGACACCACACTTTCACATCCCCGTGGTTGAGCTTGACGTTCCTGTGGACAAGCAGCGCTTCCCTCCGATGAAAGTTTACAGGGAAATCCCTTTCAGGGCCGTGGCAGGCCCTGCAGGGAGTTATAGTCTTGGGAAGGGGAGTGAAGGGCACCGGGAACTCTTGATAGGCACGAGTGCTTGATCCCAAAGATTCTGACAACTCTTTGCGCAACTGCTCATCGGTCTCAAACTTCTGAGCACTTACCACATCGGTCATGCAGTAAAGATAAATTGCCGGAATGGCCAGCGCCATGGTAAAGAGAGCAAATTTAAGGATGAGAGGAGTTCCTTTCATGATTGCGCCCTTATTGGTCAACGAGGGTAGTTATCCATCCTACTTGGCTTCTTTGCCGCCGTAACGCTGTTGATAAAACTGTTCCAACGATTGCAATTGCTCTTTGCTCATTCCATCCTTGTACCAACGGTGCAGGGGGTCTTTAAAAACAAACTCGTTCAAAATGGGCATTGCCGCTTCCTTACTGCCCATTATGCGTTCAACTTCAGGAATGAAATACACGTAAAAATGCTTGGCCACCTCGTACATCCCGTGCCACCACGCATAGTCCGGTCCCATCATTGACGCACCGTGACGCGCCCTTCGACCTTCATGATGCCACAGTTCATAGTAAATCCAGTCAAGCTTATCGTCGAAGTCAGCTTTTGTAATCTTGCCCATTTCCATCAACTTGTTGCGAACGTTAGTTGCCGGAATTGCAAACTTGTTGTTGTAAAGTTCAACTAAATCATCAAATTGCATGTAAAAACCATCGACCATTAGGTCTCCGTGACATTGACGGCAGACATCCTGCATGTTAGCCCGTCGCTCCTTCCACTGACTCAGTTTTTTTGAAACAGGGGGACGTAGGGTCCAGGAGATGCGTTGGCCAACATCGTGAGTAGACGGCTGATTAGGAGTGGCGCTCATGTGGCAAGTCGCGCACGTGGCTGAGTCCTGGTAGTCTACTCCGACCACCCATTCGATCTTGTCCATATTCATCTTGTCTCTGAAGGCTTGGTAGAGAATACCGTGCTTTGATTCCTCGTAAACTTCTTTTTGAGGATGATCTGGGCCCAAGTGGCACTTCCCGCAAGCATCCGGGCGTCTGGCCTGTTCCCGGGAGAAACGATGCCGCGTGTGGCAGGCCGAACAGCTTCCCTTGCTCCCATCAGGATTGATCCTACCAATTCCCGTGTTGGGCCAAGTTGAAGGATCCAGGCGACCGTTTTCCAGTACCTTGACGTTCGAACCGTGGCACTGGCGACAACCAGTTGCCGTGCATGCCGGACCACCTACAACAGTACCCAGATAGTTGTCCAGAGAGTTCAGTATATCAGCGGCTTTTGCATGATGAGATGGCTGCTGCTGGTCAAACTGATCTTTATGACACCGGGAGCAGTCTTTTGGACTCACAATTGTGGTAATCCAGAAGCCTCTATGGTCGTAAGCATCTGGTTTCCCGGGATTCTTGTCGGTTTTCTTTTCAGCTTTGTGGCAGTCATAGCAGTTTACACCGGCCTGACCCATGCGGCCGGAACGCCACAATTTAAATAGTCCGGGG
>CAIXMD010000151.1 GCA_903920415.1 uncultured Desulfomonile sp. | reverse complement strand
TAAAATAATTAACCAGGTTCGTGCTCAAAAAAATCTTACACTCATTTTCGACTCTGCTGCGCTCTTATCGGCAGATGATTCCTTGGATATTACGGATGAAGTGGTCCGTCAGTATGATTCTGAGAACGATGCCGGCGCTGCCAAGCCAAAGGCTGCTGCTCCCGCGACAACCCCGGCACCGGCAAAGCCGAAAGCTCCGAAATGATTTTGTGGTCTTTATGATTGCAGACTAGACTATGACTTTTACCCTGGAAGAGATAGCCCATTTTCTGTCAGCAAAAGCCTCAGAGACTCCCGGACCGGTAATCTCGGGTGCACGTCCGATAGAATACGCTACAGAGAAAGACATTACGTATGTCACCGAGTCGCGGTACTTGGAAAACCTTAGGCAGAGCTTTGCAGGCGCAGTCCTTATTCCACCGGACCTCGACTCGGGAGGGCTCCCCTCAATACGAACCAAAAACCCGGAAGCCGATTTTGCGCGCTTAACGGCCCTATTTTTCCCTTATAGCCGTCCATCAGAGGGGATATCACCAAAGGCCGATGTGCATCCAGAAGCAGTCCTTGGCCGAGCGGTTTCGATCGGGGCGTTTGCAGTAATAGGCAGAGGGGTCACATTGGGGGACCATTCCGTTGTCGGCGCACATGTTGTCGTCGGAGAAGATGTTCATATTGGTAGCGAAACCTATATTTTCCCAAACGTCAGCATATACGCTCGAGTTAAAATCGGTGACAGAGTTATTATCCATTCTGGAACGGTGATCGGTTCAGATGGCTTCGGCTTTGCCAGAGACATTGCCCAATCTGGAGTCCCCTTCAACATCAAGAAGTATCACAGTGGAACTGTCGAAATCGGTGATGATGTTGAGATCGGGGCCTTGTGCGCTATAGACCGGGCCCTGGCCGGGGTCACAAGGATTGGTAACGGGGTGAAGCTCGACAACCTGGTTCAGATCGCCCACAATGTTGAAGTCGGGGATGCAACCGTTATAGCTTCCCAGGCAGGCATAGCAGGGAGTTCGTCCATAGGAAAATACGGTCTGATAGGTGGTCAAGCCGGAGTGAAGGATCATGTCAGAGTCGGTAATGGTGTGGTTCTGGCAACCCGCGTCGGCATTTATAGAAACGTTCCGGATGGCTCTGTCATGGCCGGTTCGGTTCCCGCCATGCCTCACAAAGTCTTTCTGCGAGTTCAGTCACTATTCAAGAGACTTCCCGAAATCCTTGAAAGGATCAGGAAACTGGAAAGCCTCGTTCAACACGGCCACAAGGAAAACTAATGATCCATCCCACGGCGCTAGTGCATCCGAGAGCCCGCATCGGCAGAAATGTCTTGGTTGGGCCTTACTCCATAATTGGGGAAAATGTTGAAATCGGCGATGACTGTGAATTGGGGCCACACGTTACCATCGAGGGAAATACCAAGGTGGGTGCGTATACTCGAATTTCTCAGTTTGCAGCCATCGGGGGCCCGCCTCAGGATTTTTCTTATAAGAATGAAGAAACCAGCGTCGAAATCGGTGAACGGGTCAATATTAGAGAATATGTCACCGTTCATAGAGGAACGGTCAGGGGTGGAGGCAAGACGGTAATCAGTGACGAATGTTATCTTATGGCATACTGTCACGTGGCTCACGATTGTATCCTGGGTACTGGTGTAATTATGGCCAACTCGGCCCATTTGGGAGGGCATATTGAGATTGGGCAGAGAGCCATTCTAGGGGGTATCGTAGCCGTACACCAGTTTGTCCGCGTGGGTGAGTTCGCTCTCGTGGGTGGCGTCTCAGGAGTGGCCAAAGATGTTCCGCCTTACACATTGGCGTCCGGTTCGCGAATTTACGTGTACGGCCTCAACGAAGTAGGCCTGAGGCGCAATGGTTTCTCCAGAGACACTATCGTACATCTTAAAAGAGCCTTTAAAATAGCTTTTCGTTCATCCCTTAGAATGGACCAGGCCGTGGAAAAAATACGTGCAGAGATGTCCCATATGCCCCAAGCGATGAAATTTGCGGACTTCCTTGTTACCTCTCGGCGAGGAATGGCACGTGTCTCGCTTAGCCGCCACTCCTTTCGGACGGTTTGAAATCTCGTCACGCCTATGAACTCCTGGTCCACAATAGCACTGTAACGTCCGAGAGATGGGGAATGCTTTAGGTCAAAGGGTATGGTATAGAACGAGAGAATAATATGGGCAAGATAGGAATCATAGCAGGCGCTGGTCATCTTCCGCTTCATGTAGCTTATGAGGCGGCCGGTCGAAGTTATCGAGTTGTGGCCATTGCCTTTCCCGGATTCACCGATCCTGCTATTGAAAATCTGGTTGATGAGATTTTTTGGCTGAAATTAGGTCAATTGCAGAAAGCAATATCGATCTTGAAGTCACGGGACATCGACCGCGTGGTAATGGCGGGGAAGATAGAAAAGACCAACCTTCTTCGTCTATGGAATCTTAGACCTGATCGGCGGGCTCTTAATCTTATCCGATCCTTGGAAGACTGGCGTGATGACACGGTCCTCGAGGCTATTGCCTCCGAGCTGCATAAAGATGGAATAGTAGTTGATGCAATCACTTCATG
>CAIXMD010000150.1 GCA_903920415.1 uncultured Desulfomonile sp. | reverse complement strand
GCAGTCAATTCTCCCGAGCCATCTTCTTGAAGGCACGGAGATAACTAAGAGCCCTTTACAGAGGCACCCCATCGGCAGTGGACCTTACCGGTTTGTAGAGTGGAAGACCGGCGAAAAGATTGTTTTGGACAGCTACCACGGCTATTTTGAGGGGAGGCCCTATATAGACCGTGTCTTGACACGCATTATTCCGGACCTGGCAACCATGTTCCTTGAACTAAAGGCCGGCAGGCTGGACCAGATGGGCTTGACTCCGTTGCAATACACGAGGCAGACCGAATCGGAATGGTTCAAGAAGAATTACAATAAATACAAATACCTGTCATTCGGTTATTCCTATTTGGGGTACAATCTCCAAGATTGGAAGTTTCAAGACAAGAAAGTCCGACAGGCGCTCACCACTGCTATTAACAGGGAGAGCATTGTCCAGGGAGTGTTGCTGGGGCTGGGGGTAGTTGCGTACACTCCTTACAAACCGGACACTTTCTGGCACAATCCCGATGTAAAGAAATTCCCCTACGATCCTAAAAAGGCCAAAGAAATGCTTGCCGAAGCTGGTTGGGTTGATACGGATGGCGACGGTATAATAGACAAAGACGGTAAGCCATTCGAATTTACAATCATTACCAACCACGGGAACGACATTCGAAAAAACGCTGCGACCATCATACAGAAGGACTTGAAACAGGTAGGGATCAACGTGAAGATAAGAGTTATTGAGTGGGCTGCGTTCTTAAAAAATTTCATTAATAAAAGAAATTTTGAGGCCTGTTTACTTGGATGGGGCATAGGCATTGACCCGAGCCAAATAGACATATGGGATTCTAGAAAAACTGGAGAAAAAGAGCTGAACTTCGTAACTTATCAAAACCCCGAAGTGGATAAGCTGCTGGAACTTGGGGCGTCTACCTATGACCGCGCGGAACGTAAGAAATTCTATGATAAATTTCAGGAAATTATTGCAGAAGACCAGCCCTACACCTTTCTCTTCGTCCAGGACTCACTACCGATCATAAGCGCTCGTTTTCACGGGATAGTGCCCGCTCCAGCCGGCATCAGTTACGACTTCGTCAAATGGCATGTGCCAAAGCATCTCCAGAAATACAGCATTCAACCGTGAGGTGATATGGGATTATACATTTTAAAACGGCTCCTGCTCATGATCCCCGTGCTCATAGGGATAACCATAATCTCGTTCTCGGTCATGAAGATGGCGCCGGGCGACCCGACGAGCCTGCTTACAGATCTCAATCCCAATATGAACGAAGAGGCGGTAAAGAGGATTCGGGCTCACTACGGACTCGACGAGCCGTGGTACGTCCAATACGGCAAGTGGTTGAGAAATATGCTGATGTTGGATTTCGGCAAGTCTTTCGCTGCGGACAACAGGCCGGTTATTGATAAAATTTTTGAACGTATCCCGATAACCTTACTCATTAACCTTCTCTCCATGATCCTGATCCTAGGTGTAGCCATTCCTATCGGGGTAATGTCAGCAGTCAAAAAAGACTCCCTTTTCGACAAAGGTACCACGGTCTTTGTGTTTCTGGGATTTGCCATCCCAACTTTTTGGTTGGCTTTGTTGCTGATGATTCTTTTCGGAGTCAAGCTGGATTGGTTGCCTATTTCAGGCTTCCGCTCCCTCAACTATGCTCAGCTTTCCCTGCCTGAACAGATCTTGGACGTGGCCAAACATCTCATCCTTCCCGTGTTTGTGTCGGCTTTCGGCGGGCTGGCCGGGATGAGCCGTTACATGCGTTCCAACATGCTCGAGGTGATACGTCAGGATTATATAACAACCGCACGCGCCAAAGGGCTGGACGAGCGTACCGTAATATTTAAACACGCCCTGCGTAATGCTCTACTCCCAGTGATTACAATACTGGGACTGTCGGTACCAGGCCTGATAGGGGGCAGCGTCATATTTGAAACTATTTTTGCGATCCCAGGAATGGGACAACTATTTTACCAGTCTGTAATGATGAGAGATTATCCGACCATAATGGGAATCCTTGTAATAGGAGCCGTACTGACACTGGTTGGAAATCTGCTGGCAGACCTCTTTTACTCGTTAGCCGATCCACGGATACGGGTTGCCGGCTGAGATTACGAGAAATCATTATTTGGAGGCATTGGGACCGTTATTATGAGAATAACCGGAGATTTCACTCGGCGGCTGGCTAAAAACAAGATGTCTATGGCTGGCCTCTTTGTCGTCGCAGTTCTTTTTCTGACGGCAATTTTTGCCGGATACCTGGCTCCGTACCCGCCGGACGAGATAAATACTACAAACATTCTGGTTGAGCCGACCCGGCAGCATCTCTTGGGAACTGATATTTTGGGTCGCGATGTGCTGTCCAGGATTATCTACGGCTCCGGG
>CAIXMD010000149.1 GCA_903920415.1 uncultured Desulfomonile sp. | reverse complement strand
TCTATCGTAAGGAATCCCCAGTCCACCTCCTATATCGAGGAAGCGGATTTCAATGCCTTCCGAACGTAGAGTCTCAACGAGATTTCGAAGCCTGTCCACGGCATCCAGAAAGGGGGACAGCTCTGTCAACTGGCTACCGATATGGCAGTCTATGCCTACAGGTTGTATGCCCTTCATTCTTTTCGAAGCGCGATAAAGTTCCAGTGAATGGCCTATGTCAATACCGAACTTGTTCTCCTTGAGCCCGGTGGATATGTATGGGTGCGTGAGAGGATCCACATCCGGATTCACTCGTAACGATATCCTCGCACGTTTCCCCATGGCTCGCGCACGAGAGTCGAGCAGGGCCAGTTCCTCTTCAGACTCCACATTGAAAATAAGAATGTCGGAAATCAGCGCCTCGTCCATTTCAGATGCTTTCTTTCCTACACCGGAATATACGATCCGTGATGGCTCAAGACCTGCTTTCAGGGCACGATAAAGTTCACCGCCGGACACAATGTCTACTCCGCCCCCTAACCTTGCGAAAATCCTGAGTATCGCCAAGTTGGAACATGCCTTCATGGAGTAGCACACCAAATGATCCAGAGATAAAAACGGTTCCTCGAATACCTGGAAATGCCTCTCCAAGGTGCCGCGGCTATAAACAAATAGTGGCGTACCAACCTCGTCCCCGATTCGATTCAGTGAAACGCCTTCACAATAAAGCTGATCATTTGAGTAATGAAAATAATGCATGGCTTCCTATAAAGGGGTAATCCGATCCCGTTCACGGAGCAAACTTCACTGCCGCAGATCCAGAGCGGCTGGATTCTTCAGTAGGCTTGTCTTTGGGAAAGGCAGTCACGCCATAGCGGAATGTCTGGCCTCTCACAACTTTCTTGTCGATAAACCACGGGTTGCGAAGGGGTTCCTGGTTCAACTTTTCGAACATCTTTGCGCCTTCGGACCGGAAGATGTTGTAACGGACCTCTTCATTTTCTATCTTTACAGGCTCCCAGTATATTCGCACACCTTCGCTCGTGGATGCTGTATTGACGTTCTCAGGAGGTTGCCGAAGAACCGGCGACGCAAAAACCCGTACCGCTGCTGAAGGACTTGATTCGAGTGAGATCCCTCGATTCATTTTTAGGGATCGCACCCTGTAGTAATAGGTTTTGCCAGTTTCCGCTTCCCTGTCCACAAAATAGGTTTCAGCCCATTTCGTGGAGCCTACCGCCTTCATCTCTTCAGGGTCGTCCGTTGGCCCCCTGTAAACGCTGTAATTCCGAATACCATCACGTTCAGGGGAAACTTCCCACTCCAGGCGGACTCCTCTGGGATCTACTCTTACGCGCAAACCCTCCGGTGTGGGAGGGGCCTTGTCAAGCACGACGGCGACATCCTGACTCAAGCGGCTCTCGCTCCCTTTAAGGTTGTAAACGCTCACAGAGTATGAATAAGTGTGCCCTGGATCCACAGCTTTGTCGGTAAATAACACCTCACCTTTATTGATTACTGCATTTGCAGGGTTTTGGAAATCCACGTTTGCGTGAATTGCCCTTTTTTCATCGCAGTTATCACATTCTTCTCCTATCTTCTGGGTAACGCGGAAAATCTTGAAGCCTGAAAGATTCGTTAGAGGTGAGCCATCCGTGTTGGAAGAAGGAACATCCCATTTCAAAACCACCCGGTCCGGATATGCACGAGCGTTAACCAACCCAATCTCACCAGGTACGGTTGCTGTAGCCGGACGCGGGTTCGTCTTGTATCCGCAGCCGGACAGAATGCAGACTAGGACTAATATCCAAATTCCATGGTCCGCCTTCCTCAACCCTTCTTTTTTCCCCCCCTTTTTTGCGGTCTTGCCTCTCTGGCATTGCTGTTCTCAAGTAGGAAGGTCCGTGCGGTCTTGACTTGCTCCAATACGCTCCTGAGGGCAGTTCCCCCAGTGTGTTTTCGTGCTTCGACCATCTCCTCGGGACTCGGCAAAGTAATCTCATGTTTTCCTTTGCCCCCGCCTATTGATCCTGCTCGAATCATTGCACCCACTTTGGAGTGGGCTTCTCTGAACGGAACCCCTTCACGGACAAGCCGGTCCGCAAGGTCGGTTGCGGCCATGGAAGGGTCAGAGGCAGCCTCTAACATTCTGTCAGCATTGAACTCGATTCCAGGAAACATACCAGCCATGATCTCCAGCGATCCATGAACGGTGTCCACGGCATCAAAAATGGGCTCCTTGTCTTCTTGCAAATCCTTATTGTAAGCAAGGGGGAGCCCCTTTAAGGTAGTCAAAAGTGATATCAAATCCCCATATACTCTGCCGGTCTTGCCTCTTATCAGTTCGCACGCGTCAGGATTTTTCTTCTGTGGCATGATGCTGGATCCTGAACAAAACGCATCGGGAAGAGAGCAGAAACCGAACTCAGAAGATGACCAGAGCACCAATTCTTCTGCAAGACGGGACAGGTGCATCATGACCATAGACGAGTCAAACAGGAACTCAGCAGCAAAATCTCGATCCGAGACTGCGTCCATAGAGTTTGCACTCACCCTTGAGAAATCCAGAAAAGATGCTACATCCTCCCGTTTGATGGGGAACGTTGTCCCGGCAAGGGCGGCAGATCCAAGTGGCATTTCATCGGCACGTCCCAGCGCATCCCCAAAACGCCCCCAATCCCGGTGGAACATCTGAAAATAGGCCATGAGGTGGTGAGCAAGGCGCACGGGCTGCGCTCTTTGAAGATGGGTATAACCAGGCATTATAATATCTATGTTTGCTTCGGCCTTGTCTGTGAGCACCGACATGAGTCTCAGGAGATCGCTCTGCACCATTCGAAATTTTTCCCTGAGATACAATCGGAGGTCCAATGCCACTTGATCGTTGCGACTTCTTGCCGTGTGCAGCTTCCCCGCTACCTCCCCTATCCTTTCTTTCAGGGCTTCCTCTATATTAATATGGACGTCTTCCAGATCTTCTCGGAAATCCAGTCGCCCCTCTTCTATGGCAGAGAGGACATCCGCAAGGCCCTCCTCGATGGTGCGGGCATCTTCAGCCGATATTATGCCCCGTCGACGCAGCATCTTCAAATGGGCCACACTCCCGACAATGTCTTGAAAAAAAAGTCGCTTATCAAAGGAAATCGATGCGTTGAAGCCTGCGAATAGCGGGTCCATCCCCCCGCTGAACCGGCCCTTACGAATTCCTGCTGATGTCGCGGAATTGTTCCGCCTGACCTTCTTACCACCTCCCGACATCAATCACTCCTTAGCTGCGCCCATCTGCAGGCTGAATCCTGATCAAGATCGTCCTTCGTCAAGATCTTTTCTTGTCCGCCTTTGCATGATTGAACCTATTCTTAGCCGGAGCGCGTTAAGCCTTATGAATCCTTCCGCGTCGGCCTGTGAATAAACCTGGTCTGCCTCAAAAGTCGCGAAACGGTCATCGTAAAGTGAATTTCCAGATCTTCGACCCGATACCGTAACATTCCCTTTGTAAAGTTTGAGTCTGGCTTCCCCTGAAACCCACCGCGCTGCCTCGTCGATGGCTGCTTGGAGCATTTTGCGCTCCGGGGCAAACCAGTAGCCATTGTAAACAAGAGTCGCATACCGAGGAATCCACTCATCTTTGAGGTGTGTCACTTCACGGTCGAGAGTGATGGATTCCAGTGCCCGTCTGGCAACGTGAAGAACCGTTCCACCTGGAGTCTCGTACACACCACGGCTCTTCATACCCACGAAGCGGTTCTCCACCATGTCCACCCTACCTATCCCGTGGCGGCCGGCAATGGTATTAAGAGAAGCCAGCAGTGCTGCAGGGGAATAGTGTTTTCCGTTAATTGCAACAGGATCCCCCGCCTCGAAGGTAATGATGATTTCTTCTGGAGTATCGGGAGCATCTCCCGGATCTACGGTCAGAAGATACATGTCACGAGGAGGTTCAGACCACGGATCTTCGAGAATTCCTCCTTCAAAACTCAGGTGGAGCAGATTCCTGTCCATGCTGTACGGCTTTTGTGCCGTTGAACTTATCGGTATACCTCTCTTTTTCGCATAAGCTATCAGGTCGGTCCGTGAGCGCATATCCCAAAGCCTCCACGGAGCGATCACCTTAATGTCTGGATCAATAGCGAGGTAAGCCAATTCAAACCTCACCTGATCATTGCCTTTGCCCGTTGCGCCATGGCTAACCGCATCAGCATTCTCAGCAGCAGCCACGGCCATTTGCGCCTTTGCTATGCACGGGCGCGCAATAGATGTCCCCAGGAAATAGGTTCCTTCATACACTGCATTGGCTCTAAGCATTGGAAACACGTAATCCCTAACAAATTCCTCCCGAAGATCGGAAATATGTAGGGAGACAGCACCGGTACTCATGGCCTTTTCTTCCAAAGGCTCAAGCTCCTCCCCTTGTCCGAGGTCCGCTGCAAATGCCACGACTGGACAATTGTAATTATCTATCAACCACCTTAGTATCACGGAGGTATCAAGTCCCCCACTATATGCCAGCACTATCTTTCCAACTTTATTATCCTTCACGAAACCTCCGTCGCTATCTAGAGTGAAAGCGTCAAGTTCAAAATCGCAAGAGGTACCTGGTCAAGGAATATCCTTCGAACAGCCTCCCTCCTAGGAAGCAAAAAGCATCTCAAGAATCGCCTTTTGGACGTGGAGCCTATTCTCAGCCTCATCCCATATCAGTGAACGGTCGGATTCAATTACATCATCTGTAATTTCTTCTCCTCGGTGAGCCGGAAGACAATGGAGCACATAAACCCGCTTGCCCGCATGACTCAATAGAGCCTCATTGACTTGATAGCCTTTGAATACCGTCTTCCGGACAGTGGCCTCATTTTCCTGTCCCATGGAAGCCCAGACGTCTGTTGACACTACATCTGCATTTTGGACTGCTTCCAACGGGTCACGTGTGAGTGAAACATTGACTGAATTGAATGGAACAGCAGGGTCGTAGCCTTCAGGACAAGCAAGTGCGAGACGAAATCCCAATACTTGCGCAGCGTTGATCCAAGAATTTGCCATGTTGTTGCCGTCACCAATCCAGGCTGCGTTCATGGTCGTAAGATCTATGCCTATTTCCTGGAGCGTCATGAGGTCTGCTAGAACCTGGCAGGGATGATGCAAATCAGATAGACCATTGATGATAGGTATAGAAGACCATTTGGCAAATTCTTCAAGAATTTCATGGCCGAAAGTACGGATAACCAGGGCGTCCAAATATTTGGAAAGGACCCTCGCGGAATCGCGTATCGGTTCCCCACGACCGATCTGAATATCTCGACGGCTTAAAAAAATACAATGCCCCCCAAGCTGATGTATACCTACTTCAAATGATACTCTTGTCCGGGTTGATGGCTTTTCGAAAAAAAGTCCAACATTTCGACCTTCCAGAGGTCTGTAAATGTATTTAGAGTGAATTTCTTTCTTGATCGCGCGGGCGCGACTGAGCAGCGATAGAATTTCTTCGCGAGTATAGTCGGCAATACTCAGAAAATGCCTATTCATTATCATGCTACCCCTCCGACCACGTACTCAGTACAGAATCCAGAATACCCACCATTTCATCGATCTCTTCAGAGGTAACGATAAGAGGTGGGAGAAATCTCAAGACCGTTTCTGAAGTGCAGTTGACAAGAACGCCTGCCTCACGCATAGCGGCAGCAAGGCCCGCGCCCGGCCTCCGCAGATCGATAGCCTGCATGAGACCAAGACCTCGAACCTCTCGTATAACTTCATGCCGTGCTGCAAGCTCTTCAAGTCTCAGTCTCAGACGATTTCCTAACGATTCAACTCTTTCGAGAAAACCCTTAGAGATTATTTCCTGCATGACAGTCAATCCTGCTGCTGATGCCAGAGGATTTCCGCCAAAGGTTGTTGCATGAGTGCCTGGGACCAGCGCGGAGGCGACTTCTTCTATCGCGAGTAGCGCTCCCATCGGCACCCCGCCGGCAATGCCCTTAGCCAAGGTCATGATATCCGGTTTCATCTCGAAATGTTCATAAGCAAAGAGCTTGCCCGTCCGGCCCATGCCTGTCTGGATCTCGTCCAGAATAAGCAGACAACCCCAATTATCGCACAATGCCCTAATTTCTCTAAGGAAATTTCCTGGAGGCATCCGAACGCCCCCCTCGCCCTGAATAGGCTCCAATAGAACTGCTGCAGTTGCACCTGACACAACTCTCTCAAGAGCCTTCATGTCCCCGAATGGGACATGAAGGAATCCTGGCATGTGCGGTTCAAATCCATTGCGATACTTAGTCTGTCCCGTAGCCGCCAGAGTAGCCAATGTGCGGCCGTGAAAGGAATTCTCCATTGTAATGATATGATAACGCTCATGTTCGCCGCGGTCGTGGAAGTATTTTCTGGCTAACTTGATAGCACCTTCGTTGGCCTCCGCTCCTGAATTACAGAAAAAGACCTTGTCCGCAAAGGAATTTTCGACCAAAAGCCTCGCCAAGTTAATCTGGGATTCTATGTAGAATAGATTTGAAACGTGGATAAGCCTTTTTGCCTGCTCCGATATGGCTAGTGCGAGTCCAGGATGTCCGTGCCCCAAGCTGCAGGCCGCAAGACCCGCAATGAAATCCAGGTACTGCCGTCCCGCGCTGTCTCGCACTCGGGACCCTTCTCCATCAACAAGCATTATTGGAGTGCGGCCATACGTATTGAACACATATTGGTTGTTCATTGATATGAAGTCATCTCGTACCATTAGATCACCCTTATTACTTAGAATCGCTGAAACGATGATGGCCCCTTTAGCCTTTACAAACCGGGGTCTTTCTCACGTACGATCTGAGTACCGATCCCTTGGTCGGTAAGTATTTCGAGAAGCAAAGCATGAGGAACTCTTCCGTCAATCACGTGAGCCTTTGGCACGCCGCCTCGCAGGGCAGATAAACAGCATCGGATTTTCGGAATCATGCCTTCCGAAGCGACCCCACTACGGATCAGTTCTGCCGCTTGATCCTCTGTCAGGCTGGAAATCAAGTTATTATCAGCATCCATTACGCCCGGTACGTCGGTCAACAAAATGAACTTTTCCGCTGACAGCGAAGCCGAGAGTGCCCCTGCAGCGGTATCAGCGTTAATATTGTACGGCTTCTCCCCGGGACCGGCTCCAACTGGCGCGATAACAGGTATAAAGCCGTGCTCTTCCAAGGAATCTATCAGTTCTGGATTAATCCTATCAACTTCACCCACAAGACCCAAATCCTCATCAAGTCCTGCAAGTCTTGCCGGTTGCGCCTTCCTAGCCTTAATGAGACTGCCGTCGCGGCCTGATATGCCCACAGCTTTGCCTCCAAGATGATTGACCATGGAAACCACGTCCTTGTTCACCTTGCCGACAAGAACCATTTCCACCACATCCATTGTCTCCTCATCAGTGACGCGTAGCCCTTTTACAAATCGGCTTTCTTTCCCTAATTTCTTGAGGAGCGCCCCGATCTGAGGGCCTCCACCATGAACTATGATCGGTTTTATGCCGATAAAACTTATCAGGGCAATGTCTTCGGCAAAATTCTTTTTTAGTGACTCACGGGTCATTGCACTGCCACCGAGTTTTATCACGATACGTTTGCCGCTAAAGCTCCGGATGTAAGGCAAGGCTTCGACCAAAATCTCAGCCCTCATAGCGGGGGCCACGCTCGTAGAGTCGCAATGCTCATTCATATCATAGCTTACCTCAATTTATTTGATCAACATCTTGATAACATCAGACAAAACTAAAAAAATGTCAATACTGATCGACTCTTGGGTCAAAATGGCAATAAAAATTATATAATAACATTGATCATCCTTTTATGGCCATAAGAGATTTATTTCGGGATCTTTCTCTCGCTCCTGATCTCTGATTTTGTAATATGCTACTCTGTTGAGAAATGTTCAAAGATTACTCAAACAACATGAGGACTTTCAGGCACTTGATGCTCACTAGAGTGCCCATGTGCTTTTTTAATGAGGTATATTTATGGCTAAGCTCCCTGAAATCTCCATGGCTCTTGCAGATGAAAAATTGGATACAATAGAGAGTACCGGCGCAAACACACTATCGGTATTGCTGGAGTACAGCATTTTCCATCAGATTCTCAGCGATGACCCTTCTTCGCGGTAACTATCATCTGATGCCCGTACAACGTGAACCGTATCGTTTCGTCGATAAGTTTTCTAAAAGGAACAAGAATGTTCAAACCCGTCGGAAGATCGTGTTCAGGGTAATAAAGCTTTCTTCTTAGGTTAAAAGATTTCGTTCTGATTCTAATTTTGCAAAATCCGTATGCCTCAAGAAGGCGGGTCATTGTCGAGGGCTCAAATAGATGGATATGGTCAGCACCGTTGAAATAGACCCATTCCGGCCCGTTGACCCAATGGGAAAGAGACGCGAAGTTGGTGGTTGACAAACGCAGGAGGCCACCAGGCCTGAGAGCCCTATGAATATTTGCGATGGCCTTTCGAGGAGACTCGAGATGCTCTATGACATCCCAAGCCCTCGCAACATCGAAGAAATTGTTTGGAGCCTCGAAGCTTTCCGCCGGCTGAACGATGACCTGCGCAAGACCTTTGGCCTTGAGTTCTTGGACCGCAATAGAGTTTATTTCAATCGCCCAGGTTTCCCACCCATCCTTTGAGGCCTCGAGAAGGAACCAACCTTTTCCTGCCCCTACTTCCAGAATTCGATTTAGCTTTCGAAAGCTCTCCATGCCTTCCAATTCTTTTTTTATTCTACGGATATGAGCGGAGGTGAGCCTATCTTCACCCATAGCTCCTGTACCTGTTATCTTCTGGACTTCCACGTGCCCTTTCAGCCTCGGATTGACGAAAACCATTCCGCAGTTGCGGCACCGGACATGACGAAACCCCTCTTTCACGAAGAGAAGATCCTGTTCATCAGTACCGCAAAGGTCACAAAGCACAGTAGTGAGTCTAGATTCTTTGTTCATGGTTAACTCGGGCATAAGCGTTCCCAACTTCTTCGGTTATTCAATTCCTCTGTCCTTGCACAAGACCGGCTTCCGGTCGGGGCGGCTCAATAGCACAATACCAATCTCGATTCAAGGAATGTGAAGAATCAAAGAGGGAAAACACCCCTGCAACCATCATGCATGTCACCAATATCTTACCATCAGATCGATCATAAGGCGACGCTATTGAAAGATAAGGGAAACCATGATAGTGAAGCCGGGGTCCATGCGGGACTCTGAGAGGTTGAAAAGTGGAGTTGAGTGCAATAGCTGATTTCCTGTTCGAGGTGGGAATGCTAAAGAGAACACCTCGATCCGGATTTCAATTCTTGGGAACCGGACGCGAAACAGTAGCCGAACACAGTCTCAGATGTGCTGTAATAGGTTACGTGCTTGGCCGGATGTCCGGAAACCTTGAAACAAACAGGATAGTATTGATGTGTCTCTTCCATGATCTCACTGAGGCTCGGACAGGAGATCTGAACTATGTAAACAAAAAGTATGTAAAGGCAGATGAAGAAGCGGCGGTGAGAGACATGACTTCAGCTCTGCCGTTCGGAGATGAAATACTTAGATTGACTGAGGAATTCCGGAATGGCACCACACCCGAGGCTGATTCAGCTCACGATGCCGACCAGCTTGAAATGATTCTGCAGCTCAAAGAACTCGGCGACCTCGGAAACCGTTATTCCCAAGATTGGATATCTACTGCCGTCAAGAGACTACGGACCGAGGACGCCGGACGCTTGGCCAGAAGCATTCTCAACACGGATTTTTCCGGGTGGTGGTATAAGGAAAAAGATGACGAATGGTGGGTCAATGGACAATTACCGGAGCCTAGCGAGAAGTAAGTTTCGGGAGTTTGAGCCTGTTTTTCCAAGAAACAACCAAGATAATGGCCTCATAGGAATTCGGTTTAAGGCCATCCTGAAAATTGTTTCAAATAAAACCCGTGCAGTCCTCTTAGGATCAATATCACTTAGGGCTTTCACGATTGTCGTCTTGTCCCTACCGTCTCTCTGGCTATATGGCGTCTGCGATCATGTATACGGATTTGGAACAGCCAAGCTTCCGGCCATGGTGTACGCGGAAAACACAGAGTCAGCAGACCTTCCGGTCCAGAAAGAAGAAGAACGTACGAGGAGATACCATTGGCTTTTTCGGGAACGTAAGGCTGAAGAGGAGCAAAAGGAGATTGAAAGTACAACTGTCCTGGACAAACTTGATAGGGAAATTAAGCAGGCGCGCAAGTTATATCTAGCAGGAGAGACAGACAACGCTATTCTCAAATATCGGAGTGCAATCGACAATTTTGAATCTATTTTGGCAGATACTCCACAAGGAAGCCCTGTCCTAAAACAAGTCGAGCAACGGTTCCAGGTTTTCGACGAACTGGCCACAAAGATATTGGGCCCATTGTACAGTGATATCCCTGAGGACGCTGCACCCCGTATCTTTCACCTTATGGAGAAAAGGCGAATATGTCTCAGAAACTTAACTTTAAAGAAAGTGGGCAGATTGGAATTCTTTGATGTCCCCAACAGTCTTCTGAGAGAGGAGTCGGAAACACTGGCAAGTCTTCTGGAACTCGGTGAGGATTTCTCCACGGCCCGCGTCCGGCAGTCGTCTGAAGATGCTCTGAGGGTAAAGCTGACAGAAGTCCGAAAGGCTATCCAGAAGAGTTCTGAGAAATATGCGAGGTTCCGGTCCGGTTTTGCCTTGTCTCTTTCGGATGTGCGTCGAGACCTATTAAGAAAAGACGAGATGATTCTTGATTTCAACCTGTTCCCTGATAGGTTGGTGATAGGTGTCTTAACACTTGAGAAGGCAATATACTACCAGTTTCCTGCGGTTCGTTCGGAAATCGATAGGAACGTCTTCCAACTACAGGACAAGTTGCGTGAGTTTTCTTCAGGCGACCAGTCTACATTTATGGG
>CAIXMD010000148.1 GCA_903920415.1 uncultured Desulfomonile sp. | reverse complement strand
GAGAGGATCCAGCCTTCACTTTAATTCAGCGACCGCGCACAATCTGAAAAATCTCAGTTCCAAGAAATCTCTGATGCTCGTTGTTGTTTATACTCCCTGAATTGTTGTACGGTTTTCACGCGCTGATTGACTTGTTTACGGAGTAAAAATAATTCTCGTTAGTACTGAGTGAAATTGTCGGTAAGAATTCGGATAGGCTTCGTGCCAGATTTTGGAACTTTTCCGACAAGTGTTTGTCGCAAAAAACAGGGGTTATGTGAAAAGCGAAATCGTACAGTCTCTTCATCAGGGCGCATGTCTGCAGCCCGGATATTGAGGTTGGCGAAACGCACGAACGCACGTTAACCCATATCCATACCTCCTTTAACGCCCTGAGTCCAACTCGGGGCTTTTTTTTGCTGCACTCTCTGATAATCTTCTTCACGTTAAGTCTCATTTTGAGTAATATCTAAAGATTACCTTAACAGTTGGGAAGAATCTCGATATCCCACAGAACAGTATGGTTTTTATAGGAGGCATTATGAGATTATCCGATAGGGCGGCAGTAGTCACCGGCAGCAGCCGAGGGGTGGGGCGCAACGTGGCCCTTGCCTTTGCTGCGGAGGGCGCGGATGTACTGGTTAACTATACTTCGAATCAGAAGGCGGCCGATGATGTGGTCGAACAGATTCGGGCCATGGGCAGAAAATCTCTTGCGGTCCGTGCCGACGTAGCATCCAAGGCTGAAGTTGAGAATATGATGGTTGCGGCTAAGGAAAATTTTGGTCGGCTGGACATTCTGGTGAACAATGCCGGCTTCACTCGTCCGGCTATGCTCCAGAAGATGACCGAGGAACAATGGGACGCAGTGCTAAATGCCCACCTCAAAGGCCCATTTCTTTGTATTCAAGCGGCTCTAAAGTACTTCCAGGAGCAAAATTACGGAAAGATCATAAATGTTAGCTCAGTAGCCGGACTAGTAGGCACGGTTGGTCAAGTGAACTATTCAGCGGCAAAGGGAGGCATTTTGAGTTTAACTAAGAGCGTTGCCCGGGAACTGGCTCGGTACAACATTTGCGCAAATGTGATTTCCCTTGGAATAGTTGACACGGATATGACTGAAAAGATTCGATCCGACGAAAAACTCAAGGAAGTCTACATGAATCGCATTCTCTTAAAGAGGTTTGGGGCTGCGTCGGATATCAGCCCTGCTTTTGTTTTTCTCGCTTCTCGTGAATCGGATTATATCACCGGGCAACTGTTGTGTGTGGACGGTGGCTATGGAATGATATAGGGGCTTTGGAACAGCAGAGCCTACCATGCCTTTGAATATGAAATTCGGTCAGGCTGATAGGCCTTAAATCGGTTCGAGTTGAATCCACAGATTCTGAGAGCATTTGAGTGACGAGGAGGCTTTTCGGAGTAAAATCAAAAACGCGCCTCAAGAAATTGTGACTAATCTGAAAGGTGTTGAAAAAGATTGAATTGGCAGCGTCGTCTGGATTATGGCCACAGCGGCGCAAAAGAGCACGTTCGCGAATTCTTGTCACAGCAAGGGATCCGTGTTCATTTTTTTTATACTTAGGCTGATTTAGAGCTTGGGGGTAATCAGTGCAACCGGTTGAAGTTCATGAGGGGGTAGGGTCTGGAGATAATTGCAATATATTCAGCATATTAAAAAACCCTTGACTTGGTATTCACCTTCTGGTAGAGAATTCTTAATCAGGTAGCATTTTGAATGGGCTGAACAGAACAACGGAGGACGTAATGTCTCCCCCCGGAGCCACGATCAAAGAGCCTCTCATAAGGGGCACGAAGATGTGGCCGATTAGTTCACAATGGGCGGTAAAAGAGGAGTCAAGCAAAAAAAATAGCTTGACATTCTGTGTCTGATTTGATACCAAAAATACATTCCGGGCTTTATCGGATTTTTATCCGGGAATGTTTTTTACGGGTCTCCCGAACGATGGTCGGGAGGAACTGTTGAAAGGAGGATTGAGGGTATGGTTAAACGTTTGTTTCTTCTGAGCCTATTGGTTCTCGCATTGTGCGGCGCCAGCGTGGTAGTATCCTTCGCCGGCGGACCTGGCGGCGGCGGTCAGGCATATATGCCGCCACCTCCAACGATCCCGCCGCTGTGTGGGCCGGTCCAGACCAAGTATTCGATGGTCAAGGAGGTTATCACCCCGATACCTGCTCAGTTGAGGCGGGTCAGGGTGGTTGCACCGTATCTGGCGGGAGTAGCATGGCCCCGCAAGCCGCTGGCATTCTTTGCGAATCCCCAGACTTTTCCTGCTTCAATTGGAACTGGTCGTTATGAGTGGCTGGTGCCAATCGTGTCTGAAATCAAGAATGAGCATTTCGACACCGTTATGGATCCGTGCTGCAAGACCCACAAAGTGCCTCGCTGCGTATGGGTGAAGGCTAATTACATCAGGCCGACTTGCCCGCCAGCGTGTGGGCCACCAGCGTGTGGGCCAGTGCCTATGGCGCCGCCGCCCCCCATGCCGGTCAAGGTGACGAAGTAAGGTTGCTGCGAGAGGCCAAAAAAAAGGAAGAGTTCCTAAGATATAACGAATTGTCGAAAGGAGGATTAGGGCATGGTTAAAAAGATAGGAATTCTCGGATTCATCCTGGTCGTCGTAGCCGCGGCGGGTATGGTGTGGGCCGAGACATATACGGGGTCGATTCCAGCTCCTCAACCGATGGTGACTCCTGCAGCAGCCCCGCCTGCTTGTGTGGGTGCGGCATGTCCGCCGCCGCCAAAGGTGAAAGCGGCCCCGGCGAAACTTAGAACATCCATCCAGGTGAAAATGCAATATCCGGAACCGATGCCGCCCCCACTGGCTTGTGGACCGATCGGCTGTGGACCACCTCCAATTCCCGTGGCGGTGCCTATGTGGAGATTCATAGTTCCCTGGCCTCCCTTCGTTT
>CAIXMD010000147.1 GCA_903920415.1 uncultured Desulfomonile sp. | reverse complement strand
GTGTGTCACGAACGCAAGTGAAAGCTTGCGATGCTATACTTGAGATGGGAGAAGGCCTCCCGAAATCGGCTTGCAGGAGCAGATTTCAAACCACCCGGTGCTGCTGCGTTCAAAAGGCGTGGTAGTGAGCGACCGAGGAAAAGGCATCAGGTAGATGTCAGGTACGTATTGAGAAGATGAACGAAAGTAAACCGTTCGAAGACGCATCGTTATCGTTGAAGTACTGTCAAAACTGGGGGTGTCCTGACCCTCCAGGATTAATCGGAACGATACCTGTTTACGGTTCCGGTGGCAGTCGGTGTATAGGCGGCATGATCTCAATACAGGCTTGAGTATGGAACGTGAGAACCTTGTTCTGGATGAAAAGGGAAATGACAAATGGCGGACACCATGAGAAAGAATACCAATGACAGAACGAGGGGCGGAGTTGCCCATAGTAGTGAAGAAGCCCTTGTAATGAGGGTGGAGCGAAGGGGTAACGTTATCCTGTTGACGACTCTTGCCAACTCAGAAATTGGGGATGAGTGAGATGACCTCAACAAAACCGTACAGTATTGCGAAGCGTACCGTGTGGGATGCGTACAGGCAAGTGAAAGCAAACCGGGGAGCTGCAGGCATTGATAGGGAAACCATTATCATGTTTGAACAGAAAGAGTCGAAGAATTTATACAAGCTGTGGAATCGGATGTCGTCGGGCTCGTATTTCCCACCACCGGTCAAGCAAGTTGAAATTCCCAAGGCAAAGGGAGGCTTTCGCAAGCTGGGCATTCCTACCGTCTCAGATCGGATTGGCCAGACTGT
Source organism: uncultured Desulfomonile sp. (assembly GCA_903920415.1). Classification (GTDB taxonomy): domain Bacteria; phylum Desulfobacterota; class Desulfomonilia; order Desulfomonilales; family Desulfomonilaceae; genus CAIXMD01. The sequence continues at coordinate 1,579 of CAIXMD010000147.1, read as the reverse complement.
AGTCAAACTAATCATTGAGCCAATACTTGACCCAATATTTCATACCGATTCGTATGGGTACAGGCCGGGAAAATCGGCAAAACAGGCAGTTGCTGTCACCAGAGAAAGGTGCTGGAAATATGACTGGGTGGTTGAGTTTGACATCAAAGGCGCTTTTGATAATATTGACCATGAGTTGCTGATGAAAGCAGTTCGCACTCACATTAAGGAGGACTGGATTCTGTTGTATATCGAGCGGTGGCTGAAAGCTCCCTTCGAAATGGAAGATGGTACACTTGTGATGAGGGAGCGAGGAACCCCCCAAGGGGGAGTGGTCAGTCCGATCTTGATGAACCTATTCATGCACTACACGTTTGACTGCTGGATGCAGCGCACACACTCAGAATGTCCCTTTTCTCGTTATGCTGACGATGGTGTTGTACACTGTCGAAGCCAGAAACAGGCAGGAATTGTTATGCAATCCATTGCATTGCGGTTAGAGGAGTGTGGCCTGATGATGCACCCGGAAAAGTCAAAAATCGTGTATTGTAAAGACAGCAAACGAACAAAAGATTATTCACAAGTACAGTTTACCTTTCTTGGGTTTACGTTTAGACCGAGAAAGGCAATAAACAAGCAAGGCCGAATATTTACCGGTTTTCTGCCCAGTGCAAGTGATGATGCTTTGAAGCGAATGCGAAAAGTTGTGCATGGATGGAAGCTACATCGCCAGACCCCGGTCAAGTTGACGGATCTGGTGCAGCGATATAACCCAATAATACGCGGTTGGTGGCAATATTATGGGGCATTCTATCGGACGTCAATGTATGAACTGTTTCAGTATATCGACCTGAAGCTTGAACAATGGGCCAGGAGAAAATACAAAACACTACGCCGCCACAAGCGGCGCAGTTCAGAATGGCTCAGCAAGATGAAGAAAGTCTGTCCTCAGAAATTTACCCACTGGCAAGTTATAGGAGGAACGGTTGGATGACGGGAGCCGTGTAAATCGGGAGATTTACGCACGGTTCTGCGAGAGGCTTGAGGTGAAATCCCTTTGGCCTACTCACCAAAACTTACCGCAATGGGCGAACTCGCTTCCGGGGTGGCGCATGAAATCCGCAATCCTCTCAATGCAATCGGCGTTTTGGGGCAGCGGCTCGACATGGAGTTTTCGCCAACTGAAGACGAGCAGGAGTATCATCATCTTGTTCGTGCGATTGTCTCCGAGGTGCATAGAGTAAATGCCATCATTCAGCGATTTCTGAAATTTGCCCGCCCTCCGCAGCTCATGCTGATGCCTTCTGACCTTGACGAGTTGATAGAACAATACCGGCCAGTTCTGGAGGGTGAGGCCGAAGCCAAAGGAATACATTTCAGACTGAAAGCTTGTTCAGAAAGCAAGGTCTCTCTCGACAGGGAGCAGATGCAGCAGGTATTGCTCAATCTTGTCCGGAATGCGGTAGAAGCCACCCAGGAAAATGGAATCGTGACCGTCACTGCAGGCAAGCGCGCCGGAAATGCCTTCATTGAGGTTGCCGATACCGGCAAAGGAATTCCAGTAAAAATGCTCTCTCAGATATTCAATCTCTATTTTACC
>CAIXMD010000146.1 GCA_903920415.1 uncultured Desulfomonile sp. | reverse complement strand
CGGGATCTGAGGTTTCCGGCTCCGCGACCTCGGCTGAACTCTTAGCTTCAGGCGCTTTCGGGGCTTGGTCTGAACCTGGACGGTCAACTCCAACCGCTGCCTTGTGGGCATTTTCTTCAGCATTCTCGAGCGCCTTGAGAATGTCTACAGGCTGGGGTGATACGGCTACATCCGGTAAATCACCAGCTTTGTCGACTGGTATGCCTGATTGATCAACCTCCGGTCCTGTCTGCGGCGCCACGGTGACCTCTGAGGACTGTCCGACGTCAGTTCCGGACACATCTTCGCCGGTTTGGCCGATTACCACATCAAACCCATTCACGACAATAAATACCGCAACAAAAATGACTGAAACCGCCACTCTTGTGAAGACTTTCTTATTCAGGAGACGAATCATTGTTGTTAACTCTATGACATCACGTTGTTGTATAAGGTTAAATTATTTTCATGACTTTAGGAAAGACCGCCTTGACCATGACTCTTTATCGAAGAGAGGTTGTTGCTCGTATTCACTACCGGCTTCACCTGCCGGTGCTTCTTCGAACATGCCACGAGAATCATGCCGGCGACAATCATGACGAGACAAAGGATCTGGCCCATGGTAAGCCCATATACGATAAAGCCGAGCTGTGGGTCCGGCTCACGGAGAAACTCGATAAAGAAGCGAACTGCTCCGTAACCTATGACGAAAGCGGCCAAGACTTCACCATGGCGTTCAGTCCGTAAACGGAGCCACCACAGAAATGCAAAAAGGATCGGTCCTTCCAAAATGGCTTCGTAAAGCTGGGAGGGATGTCGTGGAAGGTCTCCGCCCATGGGAAAAACAATTCCCCAGGGTGCAGCGGTAACTCTTCCGAAAAGTTCCGCGTTGATGAAATTTCCAATCCTTCCCAACATCAACCCAATGGGCGCGGCTAGTGCTCCAATATCTGCAAGTTCCAGGAAAGGCACCTTACGCCTTCTCGCAAAGATGAAACCAGCCACGAGCATACCCACCAGTCCACCGTGAAAACTCATTCCACCGTGCCAAATAGCGAGTATTTCCCATGGGGCCATGAGATAACTTTCCCAATTGTAAAAAAATGTATACCCGAGTCTTGCCCCTATCAAAAGTCCTAGAATTAAATGGAAAAGCAGATCATCGGCCTGTTGTGCAGGAATGGGGCCCTGCCTGCGCTTGAGTTCGGATTTTATGATGAAGAATGCTACTAAAAAGCCGAGGAGGTACATCACTCCATACCAGCGAACTGCAAGAGGGCCCACTCTGAACACCACCGGATCAATGAACGGATATGAAAACATCGCCATACCGATGTTATTCCCCCTCATCGCCTAAGAATTTCGTGATCGGATATTGTATTGCGGGAGCGTTGCTTGCCCAACCGATCCATCTCTTCATCAGCGATCCTCGCCATGTTACCTATTTTACGAAATATTCCACGGATGATCTGCACATCTCGGTCGTCCATCCGGGCACTGTTCAAGATGCGGCGTATATCCCTCATCATTCTGAGAGGATTGGACTGGTCCAAGAACCCTGCCCGGAGCAGCACGGTTTCAACATGAGAATACATTTCTTCACGCACTTGTGCGGATGCGGGCCGAAATCTCCGGACCTGGAATCCTACAGGCCTGCAACTGACCTTAAATAGCTCGTAGACTATCACTGCTACGGCATGAGCCAGATTCATCGATGCGAATTCGGCATTTGTGGGAATGATCATATGATGAGTGCACAGTTTGAGTTCTTCATTCGTCAAACCACGAGATTCGCGTCCGAAAACACAGGCAACCGGTCCCTGGAGGGCGTTCTGCAAGAGTTCAGGGATAATCTCTTCCGGTGTTGCAGCGTAAATCCGTTTTCCACCGAGTCTTCCGGATGTCCCCACGGCCATGACAGTATCCTTCAGGGCACTGGGCAAGTCGTTGACTACACGAGCCTGCTCCACTATGTCATACGCCCCTGATGCCATGGAAACGGCTTCCGAATCAGGACCGCATTGGGCTGAAGAAACGAGTGTAAGGTTTCTCAGGCCCATGTTTTTTAAGACACGCCCGACGGCGCCTATGTTCCCGGCGTGCGTAGTTCCCACCAGGACTATGTGCACATTATTGAGGGCAGACACCCGGTCGGGATGAATGCTGAATCCTCGTTGAACTTTTCTGGTGGGCTTCATGTGCAAAGCCACAAACCTGGCGAAGTGCAGAGTAGTTATTCCCTGAAGCGGTACCTCGCCCCGGATGATGGTTGTTAAAGGATCACAGCATTAAACGCTAAGTTAGCATTTAATATCATTAATTCAGTATGTTATAATTAAACTCTCAATATAAAAATCTGTCCTAAGCTGCATAAGATGATATTATGGTATAAATATATTGTCAAGGCGTATCAATAGAAAAAATAAATGGCTACCGGCTATTATAGGAAGCTGCATTAAGTTCCGGTTAGTGATCCTTTGGGACGCGTATCGGATTGAGCGAACAATTTAATCAGTCATGGAGACGCCCATAGTGTTATGAGGATGGCCAATGGCTCTAATTTCATGAAAATCCTATCCTGTTTGCAGCTTCTTATAACCGCTTTTGAGAATTGACATAGATTAAATCTCACCTTCAATATAGCTATTAGTCAGATCTAGTCACATTGTTGAGCATTCATAAGTCTGCCATTTAATTGTAAACAAAAAGTTTTTTTGCTTGACATCGGCAAAAGGGATGAGCTAGGATGACTACATACGAAAGGGTTTTATTAACATTTTGTTTTTGGGTGACTTAGGAGGTACTTGATATGTCTAAGAGTCGTCATATTTTAGTTTTGTCGATCACGACGCTCTTTATCCTCTTACTCGGTGTAAGCGGGTGGTGCGGAGGGCCTGTCGCTCCTGGGCGCACTGGGGCCGATCAGTCTGCACCGCGTTTGGCTATGGGGGATGGCGCTACGCAAAGTGGCGGTTTTTCCCTATCCGGAACCGCCGGATCAAGCAGCGCAAACGGCGTCGACTCTGTCAGTCCTTATGTGAATTTGGGATCGTTGGGCATTCAGAACGCATTTACCTATGGCGTCAGGGCTGCCTATGTTCCCCGTCGTTTCCCCAGTTTGAGGGTAATCGGTGATTACTTGGAGATGCACTTCAAAGGTTCCACAGGTTCCTATACCAGTTCTGCTTGGCATCCGATATTGCATTATGGTCAGGGAGCTGAAGGCAAACTGGATGTTGGTATTTGGTCGCTGACCGGAGATTTTCTGCCGTCTTTAGCAGGGAGGGGTATTGTTTTTGGGCCAAGACTTCAAGTTATGCTTCATAATGATAACTTCCAGATCACGAACACGACAACGAACACATCGGGATCAGGCAATGCGTCCAGTTGCATGTATGGCGCAGGTTTCGCCGGGAAATTTGATTTCAACGAGATATCCGGTATGCACATGGGCCACATGGTTCCCTACTTGGATG
>CAIXMD010000145.1 GCA_903920415.1 uncultured Desulfomonile sp. | reverse complement strand
GGTTTTTCTACGGGCCAGACTTCCCCCTTTGCGTTCTTTGGCACCACTTTTTCGGAACCACGGCACGAACCACACCATGTGATGCCACAATAGTGAAAAAACAGCTTACAGTTGGTGACATTAGTAATCAAGCGTTTTTCCGAAGCCAAGGTTTGAAGGGTAGGCTCTTCTGCTTTATCATAGAAGACACGAAGCCGTTTCCACTGTGCATACTCTTCCATCAGGTTGACCACATACGGGACGCCACAGTTGAGAAGCCCCCCCAAGCCTAGAAGCCTCCGCTCGTTCCTTGGGCCGGGGTAGCAGCCGCCAGTAGCTTATTGGGCACCACCCAATAGGAACGGGCAAATGGTTTTTCAAGATCTCGAGTCATATGTGTCTCTGTTGGCCTAGTCACTTTCATAACGTATCATTGATTCGACTTAATTCGAAAAACCTTTCCGCAAAAGATCCAATCAACTCGCGGAATGCCAGCTTATATTTCCAATCAGCAGGAATGCCTTTCTCACCAAAGACTATCATACCAACCTGGTGGTCCACAGCATGAAATGCTTTCATGTAGTCTGTTCCAGTGATCCTTAAGTGAATGGGAGCGGGTTCATGCGAAGCATACCGTGAATTTCCCTTTCCCGCCAGCCAAAGTGCATCGCTGGTGTCGTCGGAGTGCTTGAGTCCTTGGTATTTCTGAATAGCAGTGGGATTGGCCAAGTGAACCCGATACCTACCGGTATAGCAAGAGAAAGCCCGATAATCAGGCCCTTGAGAAAAAAGCCCAGCCCCATACCTTTTCCTTGTGCCTATGAAGCACCACTCATCACAATGGTGACTTCTGCTCGGATGCATTCTTCGCCTTGGGCATATAGTGAGCACGCTACCGTTCGGCTAGTTCTTCCTTTCTTTATCACCTTAGCTTTCAAAATGATTTCGGCATGCAAAGGAGTCGGCTTGAGGAATTCGACGTTCATGGCCCTGGTCCAGCCAGTGGGAAGTTCCGGCTCTTCCTCCATTACTACTCCCAGCTCGTGACATTCCAAAGCAAAGGCCGTCCACGCAGAGTGACAATCTATCAAGGTACAGGCAACCCCACCATTGAGGAATCCTGGGTATGAGCAGTGATGTTCTTGGGCACGCCATGTGCAGATACCCTGGTCACCATCAAAAAAACTCTTGATTTTCAAACCGTTTGGATTGTCCGTTCCACATCCGTAGCAATGGCGTATGGCAGCCGCTGTATTGAGGCGGTCCTGCAAAGGGCTTCCGTCAGGTATTTCCATGTTCTTTCTTCTCTTTTTCCTCAAAATACCCGGATGCTTCGTGAGGAAAGATTGCATGAATGAGGATCTCTTCATCGGTAAGACCAGGGAACTTCTCTTCCAGTTCCGGCCACATGGGTGGTAGCAATTCAGCAGGTCGGACCGTAGTAGGCTTCTCTCCTTTCAACACTCGGGCCTGCAATTCTTTATTTACAGGAGCGGGTGTTGCTCCGTAAAGTCCTTTGAGGAGATTTGCCGTATGATTCGCGATAATTTTGTATCTTCCGAGCAGAACATTAAAAGTCGCTTGTGAGACAACTATCTGAGATGTTGGGGTTACAAGCGGGATGTATCCAAGATCTTCTCTTACCTTTGGAATTTCATCAATAATCTCGTTAAACCGATCTAAAGCATTTTGGAGTCTGAGTTGGCTGGCTAGGTTCGACATGACCCCACCAGGGATCTGGGTCACCAGCATCGTACAGTCCACACCGCTATAGGGCGCTTCAAATTCACTGTACAGCTTTCGAACTGATTTGGCCTCTTCCGCTGCCTGTGTAAGTTTCGCAAGGTCGCACCCGGTTTGGTATCCGAAACGGTGGAGAGAGTAAACTATGGACTCGGTGCATGGATGGCCTGTTCCCCCTGAAAAAGGGCTAAGGACGGAATCGATCATGTCGCACCCAGCCTCTACGGCTTTGAGGACCGACATCATCCCAAGTCCGCAACTGTCATGGGTGTGGAGATGTATGGGAACATTCACTGCCTTCTTAAGACTGGAAACAAGTTCGAAGGTGGTATGTGGATCAATAAGACCAGCCATATCTTTGATAGCAATCTGATCCACTCCTTTGTCTTCCAACTCTCTCGCCTTTGAGACGAACTTTTCAATTGTATGAACAGGGCTTATGGTAAAACATACGGCACCTTCAGAAATTTTCCCGACTTCTCTGATCGCCTTGATCACTGTTTCTTGATTTCTAACGTCGTCCAGAGCATCAAAAATTCTGAAAACGTCTATTCCATTTCTGGCTGCGGCTTGCACAAATTTGATGACGACATCATCGGAAAAATTTGAATATGCTACCAAATTTTGCCCACGGATGAGCATCATATTCTTGACTTTCGGCATGGCTTCTTTGAGTTTCCTGGCCCTTTCCCAGGGGTCTTCCCTAAGGAAGCGAACACACACGTCAAAGGTAGCTCCTCCCCAAGTTTCTGCACCGTAAATACCTGTGTCGGCCAGTTTTCTCGCTACTTTGAGCAGGTCCTCCAGCCTGATACGTGTGGCTACCTTGCTCTGGGAACCATCCCGTAACGTTATGTCGAAAATCTTTACCTGCTTGGAACCTTCTGATTTCATTTAAACCTCCAAAATTTATTAACTCTATAATATATCCTGATCAAAGACAATTGCACAATCATTTAGATACTGTCAGGGTCCTTCAGGTCTCCGGGGGAAATAATTGATGAACCATGAGACGTTCGTCTTCGGCAGTTCTTACAAGGCCATTCAACCTTGAGTCTCTCAAGGTTTTCAATATTACACTGAAAACAGGACCAGGCTCGTAACCCATTGCTTGAATGTCTTTACCGGTCAACACAGGTCTTACATGTTGCAGGTTGCTTATATAATCGGATATGGCCATCCTCGTCTCCTCCCGAGTAGTTTTTGCCATCATGAAAAGCAGGGCCTCCATGGAAAACCTTCTGAGAGATTCTGCTATTTCGCTGGGCCTGAGCACGGCTCCCCCGGCAAACAGACCAAGGCACCTGCGCAGTTCCATGCGCTCCTGGAGAAGATGATCTTTTTTGGACTGAGCCAAGGACAAGCGTTCCATAACACTAGCGAACTCATCGTTGGTTAGAGTATCCGTCAGAGTCATAAAATAGACTAACCAAGTTTGAAGTCTTTCTTTTATAAAGAGATATTTCCACCACGAGAGAACGCCAGCCGTGGATTCGAACTTTTCTCTAGTCCGGTCACTAAAGTTCAAAGCAGCGTGAATGGACTGCAAGACACCAAATCCAGCCATCAGTGTGAAAGAAGAAATGAGATTTTTTTCATCGAGGATATGGATGAACTCGTTTAGAATCCTTTTCCCTTCCACTTTGTCGAAGATTTTCATCTTCACTGCGCCCTTCATGAGGGTTATGGTATGTTTAGCTATTGTAAAACCGAAGCGGCTGCTGAAACGAACAGCACGCAAAATCCTGGTGGGATCCTCAACAAAAGCCAAGTTGTGAAGCACCCGTATTACCCGTTCCTTAATATCCCGAGCCCCTCCGAAAAAGTCCCTTACTTGCCCGAAAGTGTCAGGATTCAGGCTTACCGCCAAGGTGTTGATGGTGAAATCTCTGCGGTAAAGATCCCTCTTGATAGAACTGGTCTCCACTGTTGGGAGAGCCCCAGGACTAGAATAGTACTCGTAGCGAGCTGTCGCTACGTCAATTTTAAAACCATCGGGAAAAAGTAGTACGCCCGTGCCGAATTTGTCGTGGCTCCGGACCCTGCAACCGGGAAATTCCGACGCTAGATCCCGTGCGAAAGGTATGCCCTTGCCCTCAATTACCAAGTCAATATCGAGGTTTCGATGCCTCAAGAGTATGTCCCTGACGGCGCCTCCCACCAAGAAGACATCTTCCCCCCCCCTGTCAGCCACTTCTCCGGCCCGCTTAAGAATGCTCAACACGCGCTCGGGGAGCCGTTCTTCCATAAGCCTGCGGACACTTCGGCTCCGCATGCGACCCACAGGGAATTCGTGAGGTCCGCTGGAATCACTCGTACGGGGGAGCTTCAAGTGTTCTAGTAGATCGCTCCGCGAGATAACTCCGACCATACGACCCTCATCCAACACCGGCACAATCCTGTGTCGGCCTTCAACCGTCATTCGCAGCACTCTTTCGATCGGCTCGTCAGGTGTCACAAACACTGCACCGGGGTTCATGTAATCGTGGACGGGCTCATTTTTCAGGCCATGGTGAACGGCCTTCTCAACCGCGTTTCGGTGTAGGATGCCAAGGACGGACCCGCCACTTACAACCGGTAAGGAGCTTACCTGGTAACGGCTCAAAAACTCGGCAGCCTCACCTATGGATCGCTGGGGTTCGATCGTGATGACAGGACGACTCATAATTTCGCAGGCCTTCTGTTTGGGGTGAACTTTTTCACGGAGAAGACTAACCAGCTTCTCCCGAGCTTCATAGAGCGACATCTCCCGGATTGTAGCACTAGCGGCAGTAGGATGGCCTCCTCCTCCAAATTCGGCGACAATTTCTCCAGTGTTGACCTCTTCTACGCTGCTGCGCCCGATGAGATGGATACGGTCCTCCATTCTTACTAGAGCAAAAATTGCGTCAATGTTCTCCATGTCCTTATATTTGTGAACCAGTACTGCTAGGTCGCCTACGTAATTCTCTGCTCCAGCCGTCGTCACAACTACGTCAACTCCTCCCAGAATAATAAGTTCCGATTCCTGGATGAGCTGGTGAAGAACCTCAATTTGATCCGTGCTGAGATCGCTTATCATCATGTTGGAAATGATGTTCAGATTTGCCCCTCGAGACAAGAGCCAGCCGGCTGCTTCCAAATCCTCACGAGTCGTGGATGGAAAAGTGAAGGAACCAGTGTCTTCATATATCCCGAGGGCGAGTATTGTTGCTTCCTCTGCATTTAGTTCGATCCCCCTGCCACGAATTTCTCGAATGAGAAGCGTAACAGTAGCTCCCACTTCCTCAATAAGTTCAGCATTTCCTTTAACGTCATCATCCGACGAGGGATGATGATCGTAAATGTGGACATCTACACTCTCAGAATCGGCTATCGCGGCAAACCTTCCTATTCGGCTTTTTTGTCTTGTGTCGACTAAGATCAACCGCTGGATCCTATCCAGGTCGATGTCTTTGGCCCTCTCAATAGACAAGATGTAGAGAGTGGATTCTATGAAAAAGTCTCGAACGTTTTTCCCTTGGGAACCTGAAAAAGCCACCAATGCCTCTGGAAAGAGCTTCTTGGCGGCCACCATGGACGCGAATGCGTCGAAGTCAGCGTTTAAGTGAGTAGTAATGACTTCCATCCATGCAACTCCATTGTCCAATCCCTCGAATAAAGAACGAAAATGTCAGATTCTAAAATGCCCGACATTGAGCTGTACGATCAGGGACTGAGGAAAAAGTTAGGGACACAAAGTTCAATCGGATGTTCTTATTGGTGACGTTTTCCTGTTCCGTCCCATTGTACACCTTGATCATCACGGGTTGGCCTATTATAATATTACGCCATGTCAAAGAGTTTCTGCGTCCCAAGAATCTTCAGACTGCATGAATTTCAAAGCCTTGTGTTGCTTCTGGCTTTTCTTGTTCTTGAGATTTTCTTCTTTCGAAGCCTCGCCTTTTCAGAGTTTGATTCGAACGGATGGAACAGTTTCAGAAGTATCAAATTCCCTCCCCATCTTCCAAATGGGCTGGTGGGGATGGCTCTCTATTCGAACATCATCGAGAACTGTAGGCCCGATCTCAATGACATTCGCATCGTATCATCAAAAGGATCTCTTGTACCCCATGCCATCACCGAAGCAGTGAGCAGTCAAGACCCGGCGGCTTTGCCGGTCCGGATTGTTAGAGTGGCTATAATACCCGGAAAATGGACAGATATCTGGATCGACAAGTCTGCCAAGAACCTTACCAGAGGTGTCAATATCAGGACGTCCTCAAAAAATTTTATCCGAAAGGTGGAGGTACGCGGGGCTAACAATGCCGGTGAGTCATACGTCATAAAGATGGACGGACTCGTTGCTGATTTTACCTCTCCTATGTCAGTGCGAAGCTTAAATGTGTTTTACGGTCTCAACAACTTTCAGTACATTCACCTTAGAATATTCGATGAAGACGATCCCCCCCTGAAGATCGACAGAGTGTCATGTTATCCCCCCATTTCTGAGACAGCATTGTTCAGACCTCTTGACGTTAGAATTATAGAAAACCGCCCGGAACCGTCCGGCAGTCCTACTGTAACTGTAGCTGATCTCGGTGAGAAGAGGTTTCCAATTACGAGTTTTGCCATCGCCAGTTCTTCCACGGAATTCGTGAAGAGAGTCAAACTCTCCTGTGCTTCATCTCCTTCTCCGGAAATGTGGCATCAGATATTCGAAGGCACCTTTTTCCGTATCCGGAAAGATACTTCGTTCGTGGAAAGGCTTGAAGCCCATGTTACCCCTCAAACCTATCGCTACATGAAACTGGAACTTTCCGGTGTAGGTCCTCCAGCGACTCTAGACAGGCTTGAGGCTACCGGAGCCATAAGACTGGTGGTCTTCGAATACAGTCAAACCTTAACTTATCACATCTATTACGATAATCCCAACGCAAAAGCGGTAGGTTTTGATCGAACTCTTTATCCTCAAAACTTCTCACAATTGGCAAACTCATCCTCAGATATAAGCCTCAGTCCCGAACAGAAGAACTCAGCAAAAGGGCGTACGGTTGCTAAGCAGCCCATAACAAGCAGCTCATTAACATTAGGCAGAGTAGTTGTGGGGGGCATCTTGTTGATTGTTTTGGTATTATTTTTTAGCCTCATGCTCAGAGCACGCTCTTTTAGGCGAAGCCGAAAAAAAGGAGTTCAACGAAACTCAGTGCAGGGATATAACGATTATTAGACAAGTAGCAGACTTCATCTCTTGTTCGATAGAGGAATGCCGGCAATCTTTCATCAGCACCATATCTTATGATAAAAGAATGCGAGAAGAAACAATATGATTTTCTGGAGTAGTATTTGATGAACAGGAAGGGGAAGATCCAGGTTTTTACAGGGGAGGGTAAAGGTAAGACCACCGCCGCCATGGGATTAGCTCTTAAGGCAGTCTGTGAAAATCGTAAAGTCTTCGTGGTCCAGTTCCTGAAACCCCCGGACTCTTCTGGAGAACACTTCTCTGCAAAGGCATTCCCTTTCTTGCTGACGATTCTTCCTATGGGACGCAAGGGGTTTATTCGCAAGAGCAGGACCGATTCGTCCGATACTGCAAGAGCCAAACGAGCACTCGAGGAAGCAAGAAATGCAATGACCGGCGGTGGTTACGATGTAATCATCTTGGACGAGGTAAATGTCGCTGTTTACATGGGGCTTATCGACCCTTCAGAATTACTGGAATTCATGGATTCTCTACCGGATATTTTGGAATTGATCCTTACCGGGCGATACGCCCTTCCCGAAGTGATGATACGTGCCGATGAAGTGTACGAGGCAAAGAATATTAAGCACCCTTTTGACATAGGTGTGGCGGCTAAGGAAGGAATAGAGTATTGAGAGTTGAATACTGTTATGAAAGATTTATTGAAGAAATGAAAACAATTTTCAAAAGTGCAATTATATTATTGATGGTAACCTTACCTCACACAAATTTCCAGGCTTCTGCCGAAGAATCTCAGGTCAGGCGCGATCCTATAATCCAACCTAATCACTCCCAGTCAACTGAGGAAAAAGTCCCGAAAGGAAAACCCGATCAGCGTTCCAAAGACAAGACTGATGGTGATCTGAGCGGAAATGCTCATGGTAATTCTAAACAGCCCAGGCCCCGATCAAATTTCGGCATTCAACGGGAGCGACCTATGGGTTACGAGATAAAAAGCTTAGACAGAAGCAATCGCTCTTTTGAAAAGAGTATGAGAAGCCTCGATAACAGCTTGAGGCGAATGAACACGGACATCAATAAGATTAGAACTCTCGATAGACGGTTCTGAACGGAAGGAAGATTGTTTATGGATAAGACACTGGTAGTCGTCGAATCACCTGCCAAAGCAAAAACTATAAGGAAATATTTAGGACCTGGTTATGAAGTTATGGCCTCCATAGGGCATATTAAAGACCTGCCGAACAAAGAGGAGAAGTCGGATAAGGGGAAGAAAGTCACAAGATCCGGCTACAACACTGTTTTGGGCGTTGATGTCGAAAATTCCTTCCAGCCTCGTTACGAAGTAATTCCAGGCAAGGAGAAAATCATAAGGGAACTACGGGAAGCTGCAGGGCGAGCGCAAAAAGTCTTGCTTGCCACTGACCCTGACCGCGAAGGAGAAGCGATTGCTTGGCATCTGAACGAGGAGTTGAATAAGCCTGCTGCGGTTACCTACAGGGTGTTATTCAACGAATTGACTGAAAAGAGGATAAAAGAGGCGGTAGCTTCCCCATTGAGATTGGACGAAAACAAATATAATGCACAACAGGCTCGCCGAATATTGGATAGAATAGTTGGATACCAATTAAGCCCGCTTCTCTGGGACAAAGTTCAATATGGACTCAGTGCCGGGCGTGTCCAGTCTGTGGCTCTGAGGCTTATTGTTGATCGGCAAAACGCAGTCGACTCATTCGTTCCACAGGAGCACTGGTCGATTACGGCTACTCTGGACGCTGCTGAACCTCCATCTTTCGATGCCAAATTGATAGAGGATGACGGCAAGAAGGTTGAAATCCCGGATGTCGGCATGGCTCAGGTATTGGTGCAAAGGGCCCAAAAACACTCCTTTGAGGTCGTTGAAGTTAAACGACGCGAGAGAAGCCGTAAACCCTTTCCCCCGTTTATTACCTCGACCCTCCAGCAAGAGGCTTCCAAGAAACTGAGGTTCTCCAGCACACGCACCATGAGGATTGCACAGCAACTTTATGAAGGGATCGAAATCGGCCCGGAGGGTTCGCTAGGCCTGATAACCTACATGAGAACGGACTCCCCTCGCGTAGCACCCGAGGCCCTGGAATCTGTCCGAAGTTATATACAGCAACGATACGGGCCCAAATATCTGCCGGAAAAACCTCACGTCTACAAGGGACGCAAGATGGCTCAGGAAGCACATGAAGCCATTCGCCCGACTTCGATGGATCTTGCCCCGGAAAAAGTATCGAAATACTTGGACAAAGCCCAAAGTGCTCTTTACACCCTCATATGGAACCGCTTCGTTGCTTCTCAAGCAGCTCCAACAATTTTCGATATAACGACAACCAACATAAGGTCGGGCCATCTTCTTTTCCGAGTCACAGGCTCCATCATGAAGTTCGACGGCTTCCTGAAGATTTACGGGGGTCTTAGGGATGACGATGTTGATCCTCAAAACGGTGACAAGGACGACCTGGGCCGGCAGCTCCCCCCCCTAAAAACTGGCGATATACTTAAGCTTAAAGGGATTTTCCCTCGCCAGCATTTTACCCAGCCTCCACCATTTTTTAACGAGGCATCGCTTATAAAAGAGCTGGAGGAACAAGGCATAGGACGCCCTTCAACTTACGCAGAGACTGTCTCAACCATTCAGAGACGAAAATATGTCGAACTGCAGGACAAGAAGTTCAAGCCCACCTTACTGGGGCGCATAATCTCCAACTTGCTGGTTGACAGTTTTCCCAAGCTTCTCAACACCAAATTTACTGCGAACATGGAGTCTTCCCTGGACTTAATAGAGGATGGTAAGGCTTCTTGGACAGACACTCTCGAAAACTTCTACGGTCCTTTCCAGGTAGATCTGGAAGAGGCCAAGAAGACCATGAAGAGTGTCAAAAAGGATGGGATCGCAACACGCGAGACCTGTCTTCAATGCGGCAAAACCTTGCTGGTCCGGTCCGGAAGGTACGGTCTATTCATGGGCTGTTCAGCCTACCCTGAATGCGGTTATACTCGCAATATACCAACACAAGCTCCGCCTACCAAAGATCCTGTCCCCACCGACCAGATTTGCGAGTGCGGTGCGCAAATGGTTATCAGAGAAGGCAAGAACGGCCCTTTCTTGGCTTGCTCTCGTTACCCGGAATGCCGCGTGGCACGACCTTTGAGCACTGGTATTCAGTGTCCAAAATGCCATACGGGAGAACTCGTTCAGAGGCGAAGCCGGAAAGGTAGACATTTCTACTCCTGTAATCGATATCCCGACTGTGATTATTCTCAGTGGAACAAACCGGTAAGTATGGCTTGCCAAAATCCTGAATGCGATTCCTTAGTCATGGAAGAGCGCTTCAGTAAGAAAGACGGGGCTTTTCTACAGTGTCCGAAATGCAAGTATAAGTCGACGTAATAACCAGGCAGGATGAGGCAACAAGATAGGCTCAACGAAAATTTTCCCAACATAAAAGAAACTTCGCTTATAATAACGTTTTCGTAAAATTATGGTGCGGGGGGGGGAAGAGATTATCAGCAATATAAGTGCTCTCGCCGCAGCACATGTTACCTTGGTTGAGCGGGAGGTGCTGGAGGTATTTCTCGCCAATTTACCTGTGTGAAAGGATTCGGTGCGTTTGCAGCGGAGGCCGGGGTAGCAACTGCATTACCCTGGGGCCGTCTTATCTTGCTCATGATGAAGGACTCAGTTTTATCAATGGGATAACTCAAAACCTTTCCCAGAATCCAGAAAATATACATTTGATCCCTAGGTGTAGGGGATGGAAAAATGCCTGAGTTTTCCGAATCGTCAGTGGATTGAGGTGTGTATGTTGCCTCGCTGTAACTCGGTTTCACAGGGATGAGATTCCCGTCCGCCGCCTTCGCCAACTCACAACAATACGGCGTAACCCAGAGAGTGAAAAGAATAAGCATCGCAATAATCTTGGTCATGAAAACCACCTCGGAAATAATCTCCAAGTCCCTGTATCACATCTTCTTCAAAAATCCAGTCTTTTGTAAAATAACTTGAGAAAATTTACCACGAATGTCGAGGGACTCCCTAGATTACGGTCACCATAAAAATCACGTCCATTGGGCAGGCTTAGATTTTTTATTTTTGTCCTCTTGAGGGGTTTGCTCCGGACTTGGTTCTAATTTCTTAAGGGGACCTCGTACAGTTGTATCTATAACAGCAATTCCTAAAAATCCCGGTGCCACCCGGACAGAATACTCATAACCGTCCCGAACGAAAACCATAATAGGCTTGGTCCTTTCCTTTTTGGTCTTGGCTGTTAGTGCTATGAATTTTTCAGAATTAAAGTTCCGTGAGCCATTGTATTCGATAATTATGTCGCCTTTCGCCAGACCAATCTTTCTCGCGT
>CAIXMD010000144.1 GCA_903920415.1 uncultured Desulfomonile sp. | reverse complement strand
TGGTTGGGACTGGACGGAAATTGTCTCTCATTGCAGTCGTGTTGGTTCTTTTTGCCGTGTCACAGTGGATTTTACCAGGGATCGGCTATCTACCCACCGGAGGAACCAATCTGATCAGGGTGAATATTGAAACCTTCGAGGGCACAAGTCTGGACGAAAACAGCAGGTTAATGAGCGTCCTGGAGGAACGATGGAGAAACATTAGAGGCGTGCGCCACATTGTGTCAACTCCCAACAGAATTATGTCCAGAAACATTATCTATCTCGTCTGCGACCGCGAAGAAGAAAGCGGTGTAAGCGTTCAACAAATCGCTGAAGCGGCCTACCGGAGCTGCAAAGACCTTCCTTTAAAGGCCGTAAATCCAATCCGTTTCCCTCTCTTCGGCAATGTTTTCTCCAGATCCAACGTGGTGGATCTGAGGATCATAGGAAAGAGTCACAAAGTGATTGAGGATCTTGTTAAACAGATTATGGACATAGGTAACGAGACCAGGGGAATAGTTTTTCGTTATACGGACTCATATTTACGGAGACCACAAGTAGAGATAAAGGTGAATGCAGAGCGGGCTACACATTTCGGATTTGACGTCAAGGACGTTGCCGACGCAGTGGAAGCGGCAATTGGTGGACAGAAAACCACATCCCAATACGATGTAGAAGGGAGATATTTCTATATACGTGTAATGGGGCCGCAGAGTGATCTTCAAACCGTTGCAGACGTTGGGAAAATTATTTTAACCTCGCCTCAGGATTCCAAGGTTCACGTCCCATTGACGAGCGTAGCCTCCGTGAATACGACTTTTGGGCCGCTCCAAGTAAATCATTACAACTCTAAACGCAACGCTCGGGTACAACTCACGATACAAGGGCGGCCGCTCTCGGAAGTTTACGAAGAAGTTGTCGCCAAAATACGTTCGAATGTTGCTTTTCCTCTCGGTTATGTCATGGTGCCGTTTGGAGCCGTCAACGAACTTCAGAAGCTGATGGAGGCGGTGAAATTCGTTTTCCCCTTGTCCATAGTGATAGTTTACCTGTTGCTGGTCATGCAATTTCAGTCTTTCATCAGGCCGCTTTCAATCCTTCTTAGCGTACCGCTTTCAATCATTGGAGCGAATTTCCTGGTTAAAATCACCGGTATCCCTTTCGATTCTTTCACCATTCTGGGCTACATAATGATGGTCGGTTTGGTAGTGAAAAATGCCATACTTTTGATAACGTATGCAGTTCAACTTATAGAAGAACATGGAGTGGAACGAGACCAGGCCCTGCTCCTTGCTGCTAAGAGAAGAATGCGGCCGATATTTATGACAGCGATTGCAATGGTACTGGGAATGCTCCCATTGGCCCTGAAGAAGGGCTCAGGCGCCGAGATTTACAATGGTCTGGCCATGGCCGTAGTAGGGGGGCTTTCCGTGGCTACCCTCTTCACTCTTATATTTATTCCAATAGTGTATACAATTCTGGATGATTTGAAGAACCGCTTCTGGAAAGTAAAACCCGTGAAACTTGACGAAATCGATGAGGTAACATGAGTGCCCGTCTTTTTGTAGCCCTGCTGGTGATCTATACGGCGTGTGTCGGGTGTTCCCAAAAACAAGACAAGAAGCCTCCTCCGCCTCCAATCAAGGTCGGAGTTATGA
The DNA here is from genome assembly GCA_903920415.1 of uncultured Desulfomonile sp. Taxonomy (GTDB): domain Bacteria; phylum Desulfobacterota; class Desulfomonilia; order Desulfomonilales; family Desulfomonilaceae; genus CAIXMD01. The sequence goes on along the minus strand of CAIXMD010000144.1, from coordinate 437 downwards.
CAATTGACAAGGGCGAAATGGAACTCGCTCTCGACGTGTCCGGAACCCTGAAATTCATGGCCAACACAATTTTGTCGGCTGAGGTGGCCGCTCAAGTTCAGTCCATTGAAGTCTCGGACGGTCAGTTCGTGGAACAAGATGACCTGCTCCTCATTTTCGATGAGACCAGGATCAGGGAGACGGCAAACCAGGCTCAAGCCAACCTTCAGAAAGATGAAGCCCTTCTCGCTTACCTGAAGGCCGAGTGGGAGAAGAATAAAGTACTCCACGACTCTGGATCTATTAGTCAGAACCAATATGACCAGAAGCTTTCCGCATACCAAACCGCCGCGGCCCAGGTTGAGGCCAATAAAGCCGTTCTGGCGAAAGCCTTGGAAGATCTGAAAAAGACCAAAGTAAGAACCCCTATCCAAGGCGTAATTTCCAAGCGATTCATC
>CAIXMD010000143.1 GCA_903920415.1 uncultured Desulfomonile sp. | reverse complement strand
GACGTCGGATGTAGGCGAGGGCGTCCACTATGGTCTGATCAGGGGTTAAAGCCATAAACTGGGTTGTCATAAGACCGCCGGCCTCGTCTTCTTCATGTTCCAACAGGCCTTTGAGTTTTTCTTCATACTCGTCATCCATTTCCCTGAAAATTCCGCTGGCCGTGTCGGTCGGGAGATCTGCAATGAGATCAGCAGCTTCGTCCGGTGACATTTCTTCCATGATGTCCGCTGCCTTTTCAGGTTCCAGGCCTCTCATTATTGCAACCTGGACTTTGGGATCCATCTCCTCGAGGGCTTCCGCAAGGACTTCCTCGTTAAGAGATTCCACCAATGCTGCTCTTTCGTGAACATCCATGTCTTCGATGATGTCGGCAAGATCTGCTGGGTGGAGATGCTCAAGTCGGCTCTGCGGTATCTGGAGCCTCAAACGATTAAAATCCGCTAAAGGTTGGACATAGTGCCAGGAAATAAATCTCTCTTTGAGTTCATAATCAAAAAACCATTTGCTGAAACTTACAACGGCGTGTTCAAAACCTAGCCTTCTCAGGATACCCCTTAATCCGACATCCACCTGATCCAGCACAAGCTTTCCGTTGGATCTGTAGAAGTGGAGATCATTCACGCGCTCTACCTTGGCTCCGTGAACGTCGACAATCTGTTTATCCAGCAGAAGGTCTCTCAGCAAGACATGAGCAGATGGTGATGGTTCCTCTTTAAACGGAGTAGGAGGCGTGGCATCTGTTTTGAGCATTATTCCTGAGGGTGCCACGCCGACAACATCACTCCAAGGAACACAAAATCGTTCCTTAGACCACTGGCGTCGGTAAACCAACATCATAACTTCAGGTTGAGGAAGGTCCAGATCAACTACCAGATCCGAAGACTTTCCTAAGACACGGGCTCCTTGGCCGGAGTATACCTTGCGGTCAATCAAGCTGCTCAGGTAATGGTGTTCGAGTTCAGAGGTTCCCAATCGCAACTCCCGTTGATAAGATCAAGACGGTGTGACCACGTTAACATTGAAGAGCATGAGGGAATCAGGTCAACTTTGCCGTCACCGGTCCCCAGCTCTTTCTAGGAGATTTTTGATTATATATTCAAAGGGGTTCCTTTGAAAGGAGAACTGAGGCATAATACGAGCATCATTCAAAAAAGTGTGGAGAAACCCATGCCTGTAAGAAAACAGCTTGAAGTCATGCTGGCAGATGCGCCCGGAGAGCTTGCCAAGTTTACCTTAATTTTAAAGGAAGAACATATCAATATCGAAGCAATGAGTATTCAGGATGCTAACGAATATCTTCTGGCTCTCTACGACGTGCGAGCCCGGACAGGTCGGAGGGTAGCACCTCGGGATTACTACGAAGCTATTTTAAAAGAATCTGCTCGGTACTCCATGATTCGACTTATCACTGACAATCCCACCAAAGCGGTCGAAGTGCTCGGGAAAAGTGGATATCAGGTAAAGTTACAGGAGGTTATCTGCCTTACCCTCGAGAATCGGCCCGGAATTCTTTCCAAAGTTTCACAAGAATTTGGTGACGCCGGCATCAACATTGCCTATACTTATGGCTCAGGCTT
>CAIXMD010000142.1 GCA_903920415.1 uncultured Desulfomonile sp. | reverse complement strand
TGCCTGACAAGCAAAGATAGGCCTATTCAAATCTCATGGCAGTGACGATGTCGAGTCGGCTGGCCTGCAGAGAAGGGTACATACCGGCAAAAACACCGATCATCGTAGTGACGACCAGATCCACCACAATGCTCGTGGACATGACGTAGCGAGAAATCTCCACCCCGAGTTGGTCTTTGAGTATGTTCACCGAAATGACCCCGATCAATACCCCGACGAATCCGGCACCCAGGCTCACCAGGACCGATTCAAAGAGAAACTGTAGCCTGATCAGACTGTCCGTGGCGCCTACAGCCTTCCTGAGGCCAATCTCACGGGTCCTATCCTGTACCGCGGCGAGCATGACGTTGGTAAGCCCCACTTTTCCGAGGACAAACACTATTGCCAGCGATGCGTAGACAAAAATGTTGACCACGTAAACCAGCATTCGAACTCGTTTTACACGGGAGGGATGGTAGATGATTCGGAGCCCCTCCTCGTACCCCTTGTGCAAATTCTGAAGTGTGGCGAACGCCTGATTGTGGATAGGTTCAACATGATCCCAGTTGTAAACCCTCATGTAGATTTCGCCGATATGGTCGAGACCTTGGAAACTCCCTTTGGCCGTGGTTATGGGAATGAATATGGCGGAACTGATAAATTCGTGCTGAACTCCTCCCAGAATGCCTATGACTCGGAACCAAATGTGATCTATCCGGATGGCCTGTCCGATGGGGTCCGCGCCCCTGAAGAGGTTTTTCACGACATCTTTTCCCAGAACACACACCCTGTCGCGTTTCTCAACATCAACCGCGTTGATCAGTCGCCCGCTGAGGAGGTGCGGGGTCTGGGTTTTCCAGTAGTCCTGATCAATTCCGGTGATTTCACAGCCCATTTCACTTTTATGGAAAGAGGCGGTGACACTTTTAATGGTCATGACCGGGGCCACTGCAATAAGATTTGGGATTTGTCGCAAGCGTTCAACATCCCTCATGAGAAATTCTCCGGGGTGCAGGTTTCCCAGGTGGTTCCTCCATTCCGCTTTCATAACAGTGGCTTCGCCGAGCACTTCAAGGTTTTCCGCAAGCTTTGCTTCCACGGAATCTCCCATGGTACGAATGATGATGAATCCCACAGTACCGAGGGCTATAGCAGCCATGACAGCCGTGTAGCGTCGACGGTTTCTGAAAACCATACGCTGGGCCATAGTTATGAAATCAAGTACTTCCACTGCCTCTCTCAAAAAAAACTAAATCGCAGGTCAACCTATCGGTCGGCCCCTATTCGAACCTCATGGCCACGACAGGATCGAGCCTTCCGGCAGTTCTCGCCGGGATCACCCCTGAAACCACTCCGACAAAAATCCCGATCACCACTGAAGCGAGGATGCTCTGCACAAAAACCCCATACGTAACAGTAGACTTGATCATGGACATGGTTATCATTTGCACTGCCATTGAGCCAAAGAAAATTCCTATCATGGAGCTGATCAAACTTACAAGCAGCGATTCACAGAGAAACTGGTAGACAATGGCGCCGTCGGTAGCGCCCACGGCTTTTCTCAGGCCGATTTCGGTGGTCCTTTCTTTCACGAGGGCCAGCATAACGTTGGTTACCCCCAGCCCTCCCAGGATCAATGTAACCATAATGGCAGTGTAGAGGAAGAATTTGAAGGCATCCACCGTACGTTGCATCACATCGATCCTGTCTTCATCGAATGTAATAGTGTGCCCGTACCTGGGCTGCTTACCCGTTAACAGGGCGGCCACCCTTTTGTGGACATCCGACACCAAGTACCAGTTCCTGGGCACTATATAGAGTTTCCTGATGGGAAACATGTCGGGTATTCTTGCTCGGCCCAGTGCTATCGGCAACATGATCGTTTCCCCGAAAAGGGGGTCTTCGGCTTGTCCCAACACGCCAACGACATCTAAATGTATTCCCAGAACGTCAATGGGTTTACCCAACGGCGATTCATCATCGTCGAACAATGTTTTCCTCACAGTCTCGCCAATCACGCACACCGCTTTTCTGTTTTCGACATCTTCATCTGTGAGGACCCTTCCTTCGGCAATCGGCAAATAGACGGCCCGAAACATACTTGCCTCAACACCGGCCAGCCTGGCGCCATACTTAAGCTTCCTGCCGTGGGACACAATC
>CAIXMD010000141.1 GCA_903920415.1 uncultured Desulfomonile sp. | reverse complement strand
TATGATATCAAATCCTAAATGAAACGCAAGGATAAAGGATGAATTTCATGTTAAGCATGAGGTGAATTCCGCCTCTAGCGCTTGTTCCAGACCCCTAAGCTCGGTTGACACCTTAGGCCCCCTGTGTTAGAGAAATCCCGATTTGGGCCGAGTTGCCTCACCTATTATTGTTGAGCATCGGGAAAACTCTATCTGGTTGCCATGATGCCGACATCATAAGGCGCGTAAGATTTTGCAGTTACTGTGAACCTTATTTTGCGCGTTTTGTCTCTAGAACGATGGGGAAGGACCACTTAATGATAGGCAAAAGTTTTATTGTCACAAATTCGAGATCCGTCCGGCTCTCCATTCTCCAGTTATACGAAGTTTAGAGGAATCAGTATGTTATCAGGAATTGCCAGGAAGTTGTTCGGCAGTAAAAACGACCGAGACCTGAAAAGGCTCGATCCCATCATTAGCTCTATCAATGAACTTGAGCCTTCCATGAAGTCGCTTTCGGACGAAGCCATGAGGGCAAAGGCTAATGAGTTCAGGGACAGGTTTTCAAGAGGTGAGACGCTGGACGATCTCCTTCCTGAGTCATATGCCTTGGTCCGGGAGGCGTCGATCAGAACTTTGGGGATGAGACATTTCGACGTCCAGCTCATAGGGGGGATCGTACTTCATCAGGGCAAGATTGCGGAGATGAAAACTGGAGAAGGCAAGACACTTGCTTCAACTCTGCCGGTTTACCTGAACGCTTTGCCTGAAAAAGGCGTTCATGTGGTAACGGTAAACGACTACTTGGCTCGAAGAGATGCAGAATGGATGGGGGCAATTTATAAGTTTCTGGGATTGTCGGTGGGAGTGATTGTTCACGATCTTGATGATGAAGAGAGACGGGAAGCCTATAACTCGGACGTGACCTACGGTACAAATAATGAGTTCGGGTTCGATTACCTCAGGGACAACATGAAGTTTTCTCTCGCTGACTATGTCCAAAGAGAACTCTATTATGCAATCGTTGACGAGGTTGACAGTATCTTGATCGATGAAGCAAGGACCCCGTTGATCATTTCAGGGCCGACCCATGAAAATACAGACAAGTACTTCAAGATAAACAGAGTTATCCCCAGTATCCATAAAGATGTGCATTACACGATAGACGAGAAAGCCCGGAGCGTCGTTCTGACTGAGGAAGGTATTGCGAAGGTCGAAAACGCTCTAGGCGTCTCCAACCTTTACGATCCCTCGCAAATGGAAACGCTTCATCATGTAAATCAGGCCCTCAAGGCTCACACCCTTTTCAAAAAAGATGTGGACTATATCGTCAATGACGGCCAAGTTATTATAGTAGATGAGTTCACAGGTAGACTGATGCCGGGACGGCGATACTCAGATGGACTGCACCAAGCCCTTGAAGCTAAAGAGGCAGTCCATATTGAAAACGAAAATCAAACCCTAGCCACTATAACTTTCCAGAACTTCTTCCGCATGTATGACAAGCTTGCAGGAATGACCGGAACGGCAGACACGGAAGCTGCCGAGTTCAAAAAGATTTACAACCTTGAAGTTGTGATCATCCCGACGAACCTCCCCATGATTAGAGAAGAGCGCTCTGACCTAATTTACAAGACGGAGCAGGAAAAATTCGACGCCGCGGTCGAGGAAATAAGAGACCTATACCACAGGGGCCAGCCTGTTCTCGTAGGCACCATCTCCATTGAAAAATCCGAATATCTAGCACTGAGGCTAAAAAAACTTGGGATTCCTCACAATGTTCTCAACGCAAAGAATCATGGGTTGGAAGCTGAAATTGTGGCGCAGGCCGGTCGCTTCAAAGGAGTAACCATATCAACTAATATGGCCGGTCGGGGAACTGACATCATCCTTGGGGGAAACCCCACTTTTCTTGCCCGCTCTAAGGCAAAAAAAGGCGAGGGCTCGGATGAATTCGAGCAGATTCTTCAAAAGTCCAGGGCACAATGCGAGGACGAAAAGAGCAAAGTAATCAAAGCCGGCGGGCTCCACATACTCGGTACCGAACGCCATGAATCCCGCAGGATTGACAACCAACTTCGAGGCCGCTCAGGTAGACAAGGGGATCCTGGCTCCAGCCGATTCTACCTCAGCCTGGAAGACGACTTGATGAGGATATTCGGCGGAGATCGAGTAAAGATGATTATGGAACGAGTGGGGATGGAAGACGGCGAGCCCATCGAGCACAAGTACACTACAAGAGCAATTGAAAATGCCCAAAAAAAAGTGGAAGGGCACAATTTCGATATTCGTAAGCATCTTATCGAATTCGACGACGTAATGAACAAACAGCGTGAAGTCGTCTATTCGCAGAGACGCTTTATCTTGGGCGGCCAAGACCTTAAAGCAACAATCCAGGACATGATGGAAGACCTGGTGGAGGAACTTGTGGACCGTTTTACCGACGAGCGTTCCCACTACGAAGACTGGGATTTCGCCGGTCTCGCGGAGGCCCTTTGGGGACAATTCGGTATCCGGTTGGATTTTGACTCGCTTCCTTCCACAGACAGGAACCTCAGTGGGATTACCGATTATCTGGTCGAGCAAACGCGTGCAGGGTATGATCGCAAGGAGCACGAGGTAGGCCCGCAGATCATGAGAGAACTGGAGAAGTTCATAATGCTCCAGGCCGTGGACAATCAGTGGAAAGACCACCTCCTGAGCATGGATCATCTGAAGGACGGCATTGGCCTGCGAGGTTACGGTCAGCGGGATCCGCTGAAGGAATACCAGAAGGAAGGGTACGAGCAGTTCCTTGATATGAGTGCCCGTATCAAGGAAGAAACAGTGAGAAACCTTTTTCTCGTCAAAATTGCAAAAGAGGAGGACCTTGAAAGACTAGCCCCAAGACATGAACAGGAAATAGTACTGTCCCACGGCTCTGATGGTGCGGATTCCGGAAAGAAGACAGTACGGCGTCAAGCAGAAAAAATCGGCCGAAACTCACCTTGCCCCTGCGGTTCCGGGAAGAAATACAAGAAATGTTGCGGAAAGGCCGCTTGAGTGTTTCGACACCATTCCGTACGGAAACTCTCCCAATCAATGTTACCAGACATTTACATCTTAAGGTTTTTAAATTACAATTAAGTAGTTGCGTTCATGCAGATGGTATACCTACCCCGGCATGGAGGAAAGCACAATTATATCATATCAAAGAGACCGATTTGTAGATACGGATGAACTGACTTTTCTGTTCTTGGACGATGTCAGTGGCACAATAAGAGGTTACAGGGTTTTCACTGCTTGCCGAACAGTGAGAGGAAAGATCTTTCGATTGGAGGATCACCTGGACCGACTCTACTATTCCGCTTCAAGCCTTTACATGGTTCCTCCGCTCCAGAGGGACCAACTTCGAGACCTTATCAATGACATTGTTGAAAGAAATGTGAAGATCGACAACAGTATCGATTTTGTAATTGATGTAATTTTTAGTGGAGGCCTTTCGGGCAGCACAATGAAACAGTCCGCCGCCGGAGCACACTTATATGTAGCTGTCCAACAATTGGAACCTC
>CAIXMD010000140.1 GCA_903920415.1 uncultured Desulfomonile sp. | reverse complement strand
CCAGCCATCCTCCCTGCGGCGGACAATATTCCGATCGTCGCAGAGAATCTCTACCTGATGGGGCGAATGGCCGTTTGCCACCGCTACGCCCGCATCCATCAATAACTGCGTCGTTGTGGTCTTGCCGGACTCTGAGTGGCCGACAAAGATCATTCCTGCACCATCAAGGATCGCGGCCGCTGAATGGAAGTAACAACCCTGACGGTCCGCCAGGAGGCGAGCGATCAAGACCTGGTCCGAAGGGAAAAGCGTCAGAGAATGGAGATCGCCCTTCAGCCAGACATCCTCACGATTGTTGTATATCCTTGCCTTGGAATGGTCGTTGTTGAAGGTCACGGCCCTGTGCAGTGACGGGTCGTCAGCTTGAGGCGAGATGCCGAGATAGATATAGGAGATGTTTTGCCGGTAAATGGCCCAGGGAGGTTTCCGGTACATCTCCCGACCGAGGTCCGTACCCTTCAGATCGGGCAAACTGAAGTGATGGCGTATGGTCACCGTGTCCGGCCCGGGTCCATCAGCGCTGAAGGCCGCAAACTTCGGGTGGAAGGTCTGATCTTCTATGGGCAGATCACTGTCCACCTGGATCGTTATGCCGGCAATCTGGAAATACCGGCGGTGAAGGGTCTTCCAATCTTCCTTGAAACGACGGCTTTCCTTTGCCACATCACACAGATGTTCTACGGGTGCGGAAAATCGCCCGTGTTCGAGCCAACCATAGACTGAACACCAGCGACAGTCTTTCCGGTTATCACAGGAATCGCAATGCTCATTATATTCCGCACCGCCCTGAACCTTAACCGCCAACGACGGGATAAATCTTTCCCAGCACTCCTCAAAGCTCCCGTGCCTCAAGTCATAGCGAAACCCGGGATCTTTCAAAAAAGAGCAGAAACTCATTTGTCCATAGGGATCTACGTGAAAGTCCCGACGCACCCCTATACAACTCGCGAACAAATAGTCATTTTGACAGCTTTGGCAGGAATGGAGCCCGGTTTCCCCCTCCATGTTCTGCTCATAGCTCATATCAGGTTTATCGAGTTCCACTACCTCTTTCGGGTCAAGCCTCTGTCTTTTGATCTCCGCATTGACTTCGGGATCACCGCTTGCCGACAGATACAACCATGGGGCGCCGACACGCCAATGATTACTCAGAGACTGTGCCAGTTCCTGCATCTTGTCCCATTCATGCCAGTTGTCACGCATGGGGATCAACTGGACGATGAAGCCTGCCCCTGCTTCCTTGAGGTAGCGAAAACCTTGCATGACCTTTTCGAAGCCTCCTGGACGGCGGGTGACATGGTCATACGTTTCTTTTGTCGCGCCATAGAGGGCGACCATTTTTGTCCCCTTGCGCTTCAGGATCGTGGCTATTTCCGGGGTGATGAGGGTCCCGTTGGTGTTGAGGGTGTAAGAGACGGCCTTACGGGTAATATAGTCGAAGATTTCCGAGAAATCAGGCCGTAGCATGGGCTCACCTCCGGATATACTCCATTTGCGGCAACCCATGGACCGGGCATCGTCAACGATACTTTTTACTTCATCGAAATTGAGTTCTTCTTTTTG
>CAIXMD010000139.1 GCA_903920415.1 uncultured Desulfomonile sp. | reverse complement strand
GGATGGGAATGGTAAACTATTCGGACCCAAACTGGGGATCTGACGAACCTTTCTTGCTTGCTCTACTCCGAAAGGTTGCGGAGAAAGTGCCCCCCGGTAAGGCACTTGCCGAGTACCCGCGCGAGATGCCGGCGGGCCTTGATCCGTCATTCAGCGGTAAACCGCCTTCTTGGGCGGGATGGATACTGTCAGGGGACCCTGAACTGTGAGTAACCCAATGTGGTACGCCCTCCGGAAACACCAACGACAGACGCTTCTGAGAATCAACTATTAACGACCTGAGCGGACCACAAGCATGTACTGAAAATCGAATCCATCAGCATCCATGGATTATACTTGAGCGTGCTCGGCTGAATAAAAAGCTGGTGTCAAAAAACTCTTATGCAGCATCTCCAGAGGATTTGAAAGTTTCCGTCCGTATGATGCCCTATCCGACTCTCATCCACAGGCCATCAATGAGAGCCTGTCATAAAAACGGGTCAGACATGGGGAAGTCTCTTGGACAGTCTCCCAATAGTCCGGGAAGCGGTATTCTTGTGAAAGATCCCTTTTGAGGCGCCTTTATGGAGCAGTGATGTTGCGATGCTAAGAAGCTGAGGAGAGCCCGCGTTTTTCTCGTCGGTGGCCTGAAGAAATTTTTTGACGGCAGTCCTGACTTTGGACCGGTAAGACATGTTGCGGATGCGTTTTTTTTCGTTCTGACGCATCCTCTTGAGAGCGGACGGGTGGTTTGCCATTAATAACTCCTTGGAACTATATCTTATTCTTGATCCTGTTTTTCGTTCACCGAGCCTATGCCTTCAGATCGCAATGCGTATGTGACGCCTGAGGCTAGAGAACCTGTTGCGTCTTTCAAGTAAATATTCTTTATGACAAAAATCATGAGAGAAAGTCAATCAAATTTGTCCGGAGACGGAAAGCAGCCAGTTAGTGAAAAGAAAGCAATGACTCGTGCGGCGGGTATCGTGGGAGTCTGGACCACTCTCAGCAGAGTATTGGGTTTTGTCCGCGACATAATCATAGCTCAGTTCATGGGCGCTGGTCCGGCCGCAGATGCCTTTTTCGTAGCCTTTCGTATTCCAAATCTTTTGCGACGTTTATTTGCAGAAGGCGCTTTATCGGCTGCTTTCATTCCCACGTATGTTGAGACTCTTCAGAAAAATGGTCCAGTTGAAGCCCAGCGCCTGGCAAGAATCAGTCTCACCTTCGCTGCAATTGTGCTCGCAGTGGTGACCATCGCTGGTATAGTCTTGAGCCCCTGGATAGTGCGATTAATTGCCCCCGGCTTTTTTCAGGATCCCGCAAAATTCAGCCTAACAGTGAGCTTGAACAGGATCATGTTTCCTTACATCTTCTTTATTTCTTTGGTTGCTCTGGTATCGGGGGTACTGAATTCCATGGGCCATTTTGCAGCGCCGGCCGCTGCTCCAATCCTGCTCAACCTTTCTATGATAACCAGTGTCGCTCTGTCTTGCACTCTTTTCAATGTACCGCCTTACTACGCTTTGGCCTGGGGTGTTGTGGCCGGGGGGATACTGCAACTAGCCCTTCAGCTACCTTTCATGGCCAAAGTTGGCGTAAAAATACGGCCTGATTTTGATTTTGGGCATCCGGCGCTCAAAAGGATCGGCCTGCTCTTCATACCTGCCGCGTTTGGTGGAGCTGTCTATCAGATTAACGTTATGATTGGTACGATCCTGGCTTCGCTGCTCCCTCCCGGAAGTGTTTCCTGGCTTTACTACGCCGATCGGCTTGTGGAACTTCCTTTGGGAATGTTCGCGATAGCACTTGGCACAGCGGTCTTGCCTTCCATGTCCCGCCAGGCGAGCAATGGCGATATGACAGCCCTCACACAGTCGATTTCCTTTTCTTTGAGACTCATAGCTTTTTTCACAATTCCCGCAACGTTGGCACTTATTGTGCTTAGGGAGCCGATTGTGGCTGTACTGTTTCAGAGAGGCCAATTCACGGTTTATGATACACAGCAGACTGCGTACGCCTTGCTTTGGTATACAGTCGGACTGTGGGCTTTTTCCGGACTCAAAGTCGTGACACAGGCTTTCTTTTCTCTCAAAGACACCAAGACCCCCGTTAAAGTTTCTGTTGTAGCCCTCCTGGTAAACCTGTTCGGGGGGCTGATTCTTATGGGACCCATGGAGCAGGGGGGGCTTGCGCTAGCAACCTCGCTGGCTGCGGCATGCAATGTTCTTATCCTTTTTGTATTATTGATCAGACGAATCGGTGGTTTTCCGTCAGCAGATTTTGTCGATTCTCTGGCTAGGATCTCCGTCGCTTCATCACTAATGTGCATCCCACTCCTTTACGGTCGAAGTCTTGGAGAGTGGAGTCAAGGCCTAAACACCCATAACCTTTCGGTTCTATCGGGTTGCATCACGATAGGACTTATTGCCTTCTCCGTTGCAGCCTACCTTTGCCGCTGCCGGGAAATGAAGGCATTGTGGTCAATCGTTAGAGGAGGAGCGAAATAAAGTTTATGGCCTCTTCCTCGAATCGGCTTTCAGGGTCAAAAATTCTCAGACAAAGGGGTTTTCGTCTTTTTCCCTCTGAATGGTGGACGTGGGTGTAGGCCCATAGTTGTGACCAGGCAGCACAATAGTATCTCCCGGCAATGTAAAAAGCCTGTTGCGAATTGAAGACTGCATAATTTCATAAGAGCCGCCGGGCAGATCGGTCCTCCCGACTCCTTGCACAAAAAGAGTGTCGCCGGTCAGGACATATCCTGGGAAATAGAGGCAGATACCCCCTGGTGAATGTCCCGGCGTATGTATCACTTCGACTGACTCATTGCCAAAGGTCAGCCGTTCACCGTCCTTAAGCAGCACGCTCGCCGGTGGAGATGGCTCTGCACCGAACATTCCCAACATGGCCATGTTAGGGTTTGCAAGCGCTGACGCCTCATCCACATGAATCGCAATAGGTGCATTGGTGGCCTCATGCATTGACCTGTTGCCCATTGTGTGGTCCACATGGCTGTGAGTATTGACGATCAGTTTTATCGTTTTCACACCCCTATCTCTTCCACGTTCAAGGATAAGGTCCGCGGATCCTCCCGGATCTACAACGATTCCTTCACCCGTCTGGGTATCCCCGAGTATGTAGCAAAAAATCTCAAAGCCACCGATCTGTATCTGCTCTATAATCATCGTTTCCTCCTTATTGAAAGACCCTCACCCTTCAGACCGTCAGATGCCTGTCGTGGAGCGATGCTCTCCTGTTCACGTGACAATCATGCTCCTCTCCTCATTTTCAGCTTGTCATGGCCGGAGGCAAATGCGCACAATAGGGCTCCTGTGCCATGTACCGGCCAGTGGTTTCTAATGCTCTCGCCCTACAACCTCCACAAAAGCGAAGGTAATCGCACTTTCCACATTTACCTTCCAGCAGACCGAAATTTCGCAGGTCCTCAAATAGCAGAGCCTTTTCCCATATCTCGACAAACTCTGCTTCCCGTATACTCCCAGCCTGCGCGTCGAAGTACCCGCAGGGTTGCAACTCTCCTTTTTGAGAGACAAAAACGAAGGACAGGCCAGCCAGGCATCCTCTGGTACGTGCATTCAGACCAAATGTCTTCTCGGACACTTCCAAGCCGTCTGCTTTTGCCTGCTGCCTCAAAATTCTATAATACTGGGGGGCGCAGGTGGCCTTGGTCTCCATCCCGGACTTTCTACTCAGACGGTAGAATTCCAGGAGCGTCTCTTCGTATTCTTCCGGACCCATCTCCTCTCCGGACATGTCCCTGGCCCTACCGGTGGGAACAAGCAGGAACACGTGAAACGCCCGCGCCCCTATCCTCTCGGCCAGCTCCATTATTTCTTTCAGTTTCCCTCGATTTCGGCGAGTCAGGGTCGTATTGATCTGGACTGGAATCCCAACTCTGCGAAGATTGTCGATTCCCGCGAGGGATGCTTCAAAAGCCCCTGGAATCTTCCGGAAAGCATTGTGGTCCTCTGGTGTGGGTCCGTCTAGACTGATGCTCACGCGCGGTATCCCGACTGAGGCAATTTCCCGGGCAACTTCATTATTGACCAAGACCCCGTTGGTCGCCAGCACCGCCCTCAGACCCACTCCAATTGCATACCCGGCCAGATCGAAGAAATCAGGACGGAGCAGTGGCTCACCTCCGGTCATGATCAATATGGGTTCGCCAACCTTGCGTATGCCGTCTATTAGACGGCGCCCTTCGTCAAGACTTAATTCTTCCGGGTCGGGATTGGGGGATGCGCCGGCCCGGCAATGCACGCATGCCAGATTGCAGGCCCGGGTCATCTCCCAAGCAACCAATCTTAGTTCGAAGCGATTCACTTTCCAGCCTTATGCCCTGCGCTCTGAAGAATTCGCACGGCTTCAAGGGCATGGTAGGAAATAATCAGGTCGGCGCCTGCCCGTTTTATTGACGTTAGGGCTTCCATCATGCAGAGATCCCCGTCTATCCAGCCGTTCTGTGCCGCAGCCTTGATCATCGCGAATTCCCCACTAACGTTATATGCCACGAGAGGAAGATCAAAGGAGTTGCGGACCCTCCAAATAACATCCAGATAGGGAAGAGCAGGCTTGACCATTATCAAATCTGCGCCTTCTTCTACGTCCATGGCTACTTCACGCATCGCCTCATCTGAGTTCGCCGGATCCATCTGGTACGATCGACGATTACCAAACTTCGGAGCAGATTCGGCCGCATCCCTAAACGGGCCGTAAAAAGCCGAGGCATACTTCGCGGAATAGGACATTATTGGGAGTTGCTCAAAGCCTCCCTCGTCCAGAGCCTCTCTTATGGCGGCAACCCTCCCGTCCATCATGTCACTGGGCGCAACTATATCGGCACCAGCCCGTCCATGAGAAAGCGCCATCTTGGCCAATAAGTCCAGAGTAGAATCGTTATCCACATCTCCATCGCGGATGACCCCGCAGTGGCCGTGGTCGGTGTATTCGCACAGACAGACGTCGGTTATCACGACAAGCTCCGGATAGGCGTCCTTAACGGCGCGTACCGCCTGCTGAATAATGCCTTTGTCTGCGTAACCTTCCGATCCGAGCGAATCCTTCTTTGCAGGAATGCCAAAGAGAAGGATTGCAGGAATGCCTCTCTCCACTGGTTCCTTCAGTTCCTTGAGGAGCATATCCGGCGATAGTTGGAAGTGCCCCGGCATTGCTGAAAGCGCTTCTCGCACTCCTCTACCGTGCCGCACAAAGAAGGGAAGGATGAAGTCTTCTGTGCTGAGGCGCACTTCTCTGACCATGCTGCGGAGCGTTTCAGTTCGCCTGAGCCTTCTTGCTCGGTATTCGGGAAAACGCATATAGTCTCCGATGATTTTGTGGACGTGTGGGTAATGTTTTCATATAATCCCACAAGGAACTTATGTCAACGCCGCCACATTCAAAACTAAGTTCAGACGACTTTCCCGTATCGGTTCATTACCAAAGGGTAAGTTGATCTTTTCGTGTGGTTGAGGACTGTCTGTGATCACCTTGAAAAAAAACTCAGACCGGAGAATCCGACAAGGGTATCTATGGATTTTTTCTAATGAAATTGCAGAGCCTTCTGTATCTCTTTTGAAACCAGGATCGATACACGAACTAATGGATTCTGCAGGAGAATTCCTTGGTATGGTCTACTCAAATCCTGCCAGTCTCATTGCTGCTCGCATCTTGTCGAGAAAAAAGTTGGAAATCGATGGGCGATTCTTTGAAGAACGGATTAATTCGGCCTTGGAACTGAGAAGGCGACTTTTTCCTCGCAGAGATTCTTACAGGGTAGTTTTTGGAGAAGCTGACAGGCTACCAGGCTTGATCGTGGATCGCTACGGGAACTTTTTGGCTGTCCAGAGCTTGACTGCAGGAATGGATATGCTGTTGGACGATGTTCTTGAAGCTCTGACTACTACAATTGCCCCTGAGGGAATTTATTTGCGTAACGACTCACCGGCACGCTCACTAGAGGGTTTGCCCCTTGAAAAGAAACTTGTTTACGGTTCGGTTCCAGCGAATGTCTGTATCGACTCCTGGGGGTTAAAGTTCCTCGTGGACATTCCGGAGGGACAAAAAACCGGCTTTTTCCTGGACCAGGAATCAAACCGTCCCCTCATGGAGCAACATGCTTTCCCAGGGTGCAAAGTCCTGGACCTATTCTGTTATACAGGAGCATGGGGAATTCACGCCCTATCCGCAGGAGCGGCCGAAGTTACTGCGGTGGATTCCTCCCGGGGGGCGCTGAGCATGGCTTCTGAAAACGCACGGCTCAACGGCATGGAAGCCCGGTTCAGAGCAGTCCGTGAACCGGTGCTGGATTTCCTCAAGAAAGCTCGAGATAGTTGGGATCTCATTATCGTGGATCCACCGGCTTTCATTAAGAGTCGAAGCCGCTTGAAAGAAGGCATTGGCGGTTACATCGACGTAAACCGACGGGCCCTCAGCAAGCTGAAATCCCGCGGCGTACTGGTTACCTGTTCATGCTCATATCACCTTGATACGGAAGCTTTTGAGCACGCCCTTCTTAGTGCTTCCAGGCAGAGCGGCAGAGAGTTAAGGCTTCTTGATATACGAGGGCAAGGTGCGGATCACCCGGTCCTTCTCTCCATGCCCGAAACCCGATACTTGAAAGTAATTGTCGCCCAAGTTATGTGATCACAATAATTTGAGTGCTTGTCCTTCTTGATGGGCCATTTTTTTGTAGGGATTTGACTCAAAGGACGTAGAGAACGTGCGTGGTCCATTGCCATCCTTCTCCAGAGTCGAGGTGCAGACAAAGATATTGAGATTGCGTTTCAACGAGTTTTTGTGAAGCTTTTTTCCAGAATTACTACTGCGCAGGCTATCAACGGGGTGTGGCTCATAGAAACGTGTATAGTTCCAACGTTCATAGATTCTGCAGTTTTCAAAGCCTCGTCGGTCAATTCGATCCAAGGTCTGTTTCGGTCTCCTCCCCGGACTTGAATGCGGCTGGGGCTAATTCCGCAGGAGAATCCTGTCCCTAGTGCCTTTACAAAAGCTTCCTTCGCTGCAAACCTAGCAGCGTAAGCCTGTGCAGGGTTGGCTGAATTCTTGGAAGCAGCTATTTCCTCCTGAGAAAATACTCTGAAGATGAATCGGTACGCCCATCTCCTGTTGAGTATATTCTCCATTCGAGCCACTTCCACTAAATCTATCCCAACGCCGAGGATCACGGGGAGACCCTCTCCCTGACAATCGCATCGGCAACCTTGCAGGCCTGAACAGCCGAGAAAACATCATGGACTCGGACGAGAGAAGCTCCTCTGAGAACAGACGCTGTCACGGCTGCCAGAGTACCTGTCTCTCGTGCAGCCGCGTCAGGCTGATCCAAAATTTTGCCCAGGAAGGACTTGCGAGAAGGCCCTACCAGGATTGGCTTTCCGAGAGGCTTGAAATAATCTAACCGATTTAGAAGGATCAAGTTCTGGTCGAATGTCTTTCCGAAGCCGATTCCTGGGTCTATGATTATACTTTGCTTAGCAATTCCATAGTCCTCCAGTGCCTGTATCCTCTCTTGAAAAAACTCGTAAATGTCACCGGGAAAAGAATTGTATCGTATTTCAATCTGCATGGTCTTAGGCTTTCCCAGCATGTGCATGACTATGAGACCAGTTCCTGTTTCCAGAGCCACATCCACTAATCCGGGATCGTCCCGGAATCCCGACACGTCATTTATTATTCTTGCCCCAGCTTTGATTGCCGCCTCTGCCACCACGCGACGTCGGGTATCGACCGATATAACTGCTTCGGGGTTGTTGTAACAAATCCCCTCAATTACAGGTATGATGCGATCGATTTCTTCCTTATAGTGGACAGATACGGACCCAGGACGTGTGGATTCCCCGCCTATGTCCACAATATCTGCGCCTTCACTGAACATTTTCAAACCAGCGACTATGGCGACATCGGGATCGAGATGTTTCCCCCCATCCGAGAATGAATCCGGAGTAGTGTTGATGACACCCATGACGAGTGTCCGGAACCCGGATTCTATAGCTTGTGCAAGAGGGGTGAGGTGAAAGGGAATCATGACGGATAATGATAAACTGGATTTCTTAGATCGGCAAGCGGTCTTTGAAAGCCTTTTTCCAGGACTATCATGAACAACTCATGCATCTTTCCATGAGTTAAGAAATCAGACTTTTTCTGGGTCCGGGGTCCCCGGACGCGGCCCCACTACGGACTTACTATCCTCCAAAGGGGTAATGTCAACTGATGGTTTGTCCTGTTTCCTTTTTGCAGGCTCCGTCGGTTCGGGTAGTTTACGCCCTTCTATGAGTGCGTTGATTTCAGCAGAACCCAGGGTCTCTCGTTCGAGGAGGGCTTCTGCAATACGCTCAACAATCTCTTTATTTTGTTCGATAGCTTTCTTGGCCTTTTCGAAGTGTTCTGTGACTATCGTATGAATTTCGCGGTCAATATCGACTGCGGTCTGCTCTGAATAATCCCTATGGCGAGCAAACTCCTTGCCTAAGAAAATCTGTTCCTCCTTCTGGCCAAATGCGAGGGGTCCCATCCTATCGCTCATGCCCCACTCACAAACCATTTTCCTAGCCAGTTCCGTGGCTCGCTCGATATCGTTTCCAGCGCCGGTCGTGGTGTGGCCGAGGAAAATCTGTTCTGCGGCCCGTCCTCCCATTAGAACAGCGATCTGAGCTAAGAGGTAATCTCTCGAATACGTGTGGCGGTCATCTAGCGGAAGTTGCTGCGTGACCCCTAAAGCTCGTCCCCTGGGAATAATGGTCACCTTGTGGATGGGGTCGGTTCCAGGCATGATCCTGGCCACAAAGGCATGCCCAGCCTCATGATAGGCTGTATTTCGGCGTTCTTCCATGCTGATGACAAGGCTGCGGCGCTCTGCACCCATAAGGACTTTATCCTTGGCGAATTCGAAATCAGACGCCTCAATCTCATTCTTATTCAACCTAGCCGCATTGATAGCGGCCTCATTAACCAGATTGGCAAGATCCGCACCGGTGAATCCTGGTGTGCCTCGACTGATTGTTTCCAGCTCCACGTCCATGGACACGGGGACATTCCTCGTATGGACTTTAAGAATAGCCGTTCTACCCCTAATATCAGGCGGTGGGACAATTACTTGACGATCGAAACGACCTGGCCGCAAGAGTGCGGGGTCCAAAACATCCGGCCTGTTGGTGGCGCTTATGAGAATGACGCCTTCGTTGGTCTCGAAGCCGTCCATCTCGACCAGAAGCTGGTTCAGGGTCTGCTCTCGCTCATCGTGGCCACCCCCGAGACCAGCGCCCCTATGGCGTCCTACTGCATCGATCTCGTCGATGAAGATGATGCACGGGGCGTTCTTCTTTCCCTGTATAAAAAGGTCACGCACACGAGAGGCTCCAACCCCGACAAACATCTCCACGAAATCCGATCCTGAAATAGAAAAAAAAGGTACTGATGCCTCTCCGGCTACTGCTTTGGCAAGGAGAGTCTTTCCAGTGCCCGGGCTCCCAAGCAACAAGACACCTTTAGGAATCTTGCCACCCAAACGAGTAAACTTCTTTGGATCACGGAGGAATTCTATAATCTCCTGAAGCTCTTCTTTGGCCTCTTCGACACCAGCGACATCCTGGAACGTTACTTTATTCTGGGACTCAGAGATAAGCCTGGCGCGGCTCTTCCCAAAACTCATGGCTTTTCCGCCGCCGGCCTGCATCTGCCGCATGAAAAAGACGAATATAGCAATAAGAAAAATCATGGGAAGCCATGATACCAGCGCAGTCAAATACCATGGATTGTCGTCCTCCGGCACGACCTGTATGTCCACTTTATGCTTCATCAGCGTGGGCACCAGATCATTATCATGCGGAGACAAGGTCCTGAAGTTACCGCTTCCGTCAACGTACAAACCTCTGATACGATTGCCTTGCAGATGTACCGACTTAACGGCCCCCTGTTCAACTTCTTGGTGGAACTGGGTATAACTTATTTCTCTTTGGGGAGATTTTGTCTGGTTAAAGAGGTGAAACAGAAAAATCATTACGAGACAAATGACCATCCAGAGCCCTAAGTTTTTATAAATACTGTTCAAAAAACTCTCCCATTACCGGATCTCTTCAGAACCAACATGCTCACTACCATAGCATACTGAGATACCACTTATCCGTCTGTTCACTATAACAATGGGTTATATTTCCCTTATTGTCAAGTTTCCGAGGCAACGCCAAAGCTTTTTTTTGTGGCTTTTCCCGCTCGCATATGATTTGATTTCCACTGGTCTACGCGGGGATAGAGTGTAAAAATCGTGGCTGATGAAAGAATTCAATTGATAATTCGTGATGCCGGCCTTGCTTCCAGGCGTAAGGCCGAGGAAATGATTCGCGATGGAAGAGTCACTGTCAATGGGCTCGTAGTTGAAGATCCGGCCGTTACTGCAGATCCTGAAAGAGACCACATTAAAGTGGACGGCAAGCTACTTCGACTGGAGGATGGTTCCAAATACTACTATCTCTTTAACAAGCCTCGTCATGTGGTATCAACAATGAGCGATCCAGAGGGCCGACCATGCATAGGAGATCTCTTGAAGCTTCTGAAGAAAAATCTCTTTACAGTGGGACGTCTGGATTTCGATGCTGAAGGCCTGATGATTTTAACCAACGATGGCGCCACAGCTCAGAAACTGAGCCATCCCTCTTTCAGAATTCCACGCACTTACACGGTTAAGGTAAGGGGTATACCTGATGAACGGAGGCTCAGCGCTATTAAGAAAGGCATGGACCTGGGGGACGGGGAACATGTGGGCGAGATAAAATGGACAGTGACGGCTAGACAGAAATCAACTACCTGGATCAATGTGACACTCTTTGAAGGAAAGAAACACGAAATAAAGAGAATCTTTTACAAAATCGGATACCCCGTGCGCAAGATTCGTCGGATCGCCTACGGACCTTTTGTGCTCGGTGCGCTTACAGTCGGGACATGGCGACCCCTTACCGAGTCCGAGATGACGAAACTCAGATCATTGCCTGAATAGCAGGTGAATCTTCGATCGGTTGTTTGTTGAAAGGACAGGAGATAGTCGAATTCTAATGATGTTCCGGAATTCAGCAACAGAAAATGCCCTACCATCACAGGAAGAGTTGACAATTGTGGGCCTAATCTTCTAGTCTAGCTTCATGTGAGGCAACTTGAGCAGGGAGGGTATCATATGTCAGAAGGAAGAGTGGCCAGGGTAACAGAGATTATCGCAGGTTCCCCCAACAGCTTCGATGACGCTATCAATTTGGCTTTTGATCGAGCCAACAAAACCCTTAGAAACATTACCGGTATGAAAGTAGTCGATCTCACTGTCATGTGTGATGCCGGCAAGATCCAGGAATACCGCGTTAGGGCGGAAGTCATTTTTATCTTGGAATAAATCCAGCATAATACTAATCACTTATTTCCGCGTTGCCTCACTCATTTCCTGTCATGGTTTGAAAGATGTGAGCCCCATTTCATGTGGGAGCCTTGCCGGAAATCAAGTTTTTCCATCGTCTCGTGCAGGTGCTTCCTTACTTCGTTTCGGTTGAGCATCCAAAGGGGAGCTATAAGTTCTTCCGGATGAGGGTCGGAAGTTATCCGGTGCATGACCATGTCCGGAGGCAGTACTTCCATTATGGAAAGGGTAGTTTGAGCAGCTTGTACTTCAGTCATGGGTTGGTACAGCCCCTGCGTGTAGAAGCTCTCCAGAATGGTTCCACGTATTACATAGAGTGGATGCAGTTTGACCCCTTGCACACCGGCCGCTGCCACTGCTCTAGCTGTTTGAATCATGTCATCAATGGATTCACCCGGCAAACCTATTATAAGATGAACTACGATGGGAATCCCTCGTGAACTAGTGCGCTGCACCGCATCGAAAAATTCCTCGGGTCCATGGCCTCGACGGATTAAATTCAGCGTCTTAGAGTGAATCGACTGCAGCCCATATTCAACCCAAATCAATGTGTGGTGGTGCAGATCGGCCAAGAGGTCCAATACAGGGTCCGGCACGCAGTCCGGTCTAGTTCCAATCGCCAATCCAACTACTTCAGGCCGCTGCAGAGCTTCTTTGTAAAGTCGGCAAAGTTGGTCAGGATTACCGTAAGTATTGGTATATGACTGCAAATACCCTATATACTTGCTACACCCGTACCTACGGGAAATAAATGTTATGCCACGATCTACCTGCTCACCGATTGAAAGACCAAGAGATCGCGCGCCTGTACCAGACCCACGAGGATTGCAGTAAATGCAACCCCCGTGCCCTACACTCCCGTCCCGGTTCGGACATCCGAGTCCGGCATCCAGAGCGATCTTTCGTACTTGCTCTCCGAAAATCTCTTTGAGCCAGGCAGATAGAGATCGATATCTCGGCACGATGTATGTCACAGAGAGACACTAACATGATTGCCTACCTCAGTGGAAGACTGATAATCCTGGCTTGAGGCTCGTTAGGATCCGAAGTGAAGACTGATATCACTCTCGTTTTCGGGGAAGTCAGCCTCAAGTCAAATGCTGATTTAAATCATGGTGAGAAGAAGAGAGGACACTCATGAAGTCGTTCGAGATAGATTTAGGAGCCCAAATTAGGGCATATAGAAAAAAAAAAGAAGCTTTCATTGATCGCATTGTCCAGACTTACCGGGAGTGCG
>CAIXMD010000138.1 GCA_903920415.1 uncultured Desulfomonile sp. | reverse complement strand
GAGTTTTTCGTCCGATCACTCCTGCCATGGCGGCGGATGTGACGGATCATCTCTGGACGTTTGGGGAGCTATTGGCATACCCCGTTCCTTGTCAATGAAGTGGGGACATTACCCGAAATCAAACGACATGGATTAACTTCTACCAATCGGTGGTCAATCAAAACCTGGAAAATCCTGGACAGCGTACCCACTTCTCTGTTGATGGTAGCAGCTTTGACTCCCTCATCCTGTCTCTTTGTTCGGTAAGTTCGAATTTGCGGGGTCCAAATGTCTTTGATGGGGGTTCCCTCTTTGAAATGCCTCTCCAAATGTTCAATGCACACCCTGTACCTATAAGGATACTTGGCTGTCGTATAAGTCTCACTTCTTGCAAACAGTCCAAAACCGTCGCCAAGCGTAATGATTTGTTCCGATAGCCTTACTGGTTCTGGTTTCAGCTCAGCGGGTAGTTCCCAGTTTTGACAATTGTGGATGTTTACGCACGCCACCCTTGCTGTTTTAGAGTCCTAATTGCCACTGGACAAACTACGCCGGGCATGGCTACGGATTTGAAGGAGATTGGGGCTAGAGGGCTTATCGCTAAGCCGTTTGACATTACCCAACTCCCGGCGACAAATATTAGCCCAATTACTTTGGCCGATGCCCCCCACATCGTAGCATGCAATGTGTTTCTTTGATGCCAACTCTCCCTGTCGTCACACAGCGCCCTCAAGAGAATCATGATAGTGTTTGCGGAAATACTTAGTTCGTGAACTACGATTTGACGGGCAGTCCTACTGAATGTCCATCTTTGATCTCGAGTTTCCACCTGACACCAAAACCGGCGGAGTTCTCAAGGTAGTGAATAGTCTCTGAGCGAAAAGCGTACAAGATTATTCGTGTTTCTTTTGCCAGCGCATCAGAGAGAAAACCTGCTTTTGAGAAAAAATCATTCGCAAAAGGATATCGCTTAAAATAGATATTTGCCGCTCGGGCTAAAGAGGTTACGGTGGTTAATGCCTCGACATTGCCACTCAACTGTAAGCCTTTAATATCCTGCCATCTTTCATAATGACCACAGATTGAGGCGGCAACTCGTGGATTCCGTAAAAAAATTCGTGAGTGCAAGGATTTCCTGGATGAAAAGAAAATGAGATCAAAACCTTGTCGCGCATAGTAGACAGGAGCAGACCATGGTTCACCGTCCTGGCAGCACGCCAGGACCATTGTATTGAAATGGTCCATGAAGTCGATGACAATCTTTTCCAGTTCTTCCGACGTCATTTACCGTGCCATCGCTGGAACAGGTTATGATCGATACCAAGTTGATCAAGGATCTTACCTATAGATTGATTCACTATGTCATCCAGTGTCTTGGGGGCATGATAGAAAGACGGCACAGGGGGCAATATGATTCCTCCCATCTCGGTCACTCTTGTCATTTGACGAAGATGTCCAAGATGGAGGGGCGTCTCTCTCACTACCAGGATTAGTTTTCTTCTCTCCTTGAGAATTACATCGGCCGCACGAACCAATAAATTGTCATCTATCGAATACGCAATCATGGACAGACTTTTCATGGAGCATGGCGCCACTACCATCCCGTCTGTTTTAAACGATCCACTAGAAATACAAGCGGCAAGGTTATCCGGCGAGTGTATGACATGCGCAAGCTCTTCAATGGAACTAGGGGTCATAGAAGTTTCGTGCTCCATTGTTACTCTAGCCCCACGTGATAAAATTAAATGGGTTTCCACGTCATCTATCCGACTCAATACTTCCAGCAAACGCACACCGTAAATCGTTCCACTTGCGCCACTTATTCCAACGATAATTCGTTTCATTCATATTCCTTGTGGTAATTTAACCGTAACAGGTTATTGCCAGTCTGTTTGAGCTTCATAAAAAGGCGACCGAGGGAATCTCTGAAGCCAACCAACATTGTGACAAAAATGATATCAATCAGATTTGCTGCTCGACTGACCTATACTCGCCGCTTCATCACGGGAGATTGTTGTTTGTGGTTCAGGCAATTTTTGTTTGGCCATCTCCGTTCGTTTTCCATTTTCAAGCCAGTGGCTTTGCGCCGCCCTCTCGGCGCATTCCTCCCAGACGTCACACCAGTACCCCAATGAGTAGCCATGCCAAGGAAATTGCGGATTGAGTTCCGGAAGTTTCAACTCTTCCCAGATTGCTCTCGCGTTTTCCATAAATTCTTTTTTGGGCAACGCCACTGGAGGAAAATCAACCTTGAGCGTAGCGTCAATAAACATGGTGGATTCAATTTTAGGTCCGTCCGTGTGGGGGGCGTGACCTGGCGACCTGTTTGGCGTAATATGAACATCAGTAATAGGATTACATCGATATGAAATGGCCCATAGCAAGGCGTTTGCATTGTCCGGGTCTATGTCATCGTTGACTGCTATACAGATTTTCCCGACTGCGGGCTGAAGAGACGCCAGACCCTCAAGGGCTCGCCAAACTTCAGTTTTTGGTAACGCCCTGTCTACAACCACAGTGACCACCTTCCGAAGGTTGGTTAGTGGTTCATGCATCACAACCCGCTTAACTCCCTTAATGTTCAGGTGATCCCGTAGATGAGACAGAAAAAGGGGTTCATAGGCCAGTCGTTTGATGACACTGGATTCAGAAGGCGTGATCTGAGAAATGATAGAGGTTATTATAGCGTCTTTTCGTTTGGTGATCGCCTCGATTTTGACAATGAAGTTGTATTCCTCAACCTGCATGTAGCCGTGGCTTTCACCAAAAGGTCCTTCGGGTTCAAGGTATTCCGTATCTATGTAGCCTTCGAGAATGACATTGGCCTCTGCAGGTACCAATAGATCGACCGTCTTGCACTTGACCACATTGATGGGCCCACCAGCTAAAGCGCCTGCGACAGTCAGCTCATCAACTCCAAGGGGAAGTTTCTGAGGACCGGTGTATTCAACAATAGGCGGAGCGCCCAGGACTATAGCGACCGGCATTTTCTTGCCAAGCCTCTTGTAGCTCTTCCAATGGACATACGCTCCGGCTAAGGTTGTGCGCTCTGTCATGACACATATTCGATTAGAGCTTTTAAGGTTACCTCGATAAAGCCCCATATTCTGCACGCCTGTCTCCGGGTCCTTAGTAATCCATAGCGCTGCCGTGAGATAAGGCGCAACATCAAACCCAGGGGTGGAAACAGGAATAGGGATGGCCTCCATCCCCTTACCATTTCCATTAACTTCTTCACCAGTCAGAACTATTTCCTGACAAACCGCTTTTTCAACTTCTCTGGTAGGGATAGGATTGTTGATTGCCTTTATCCAGGTTTCTCCAATAATGTCCACTGGCTTGTTCATTCCAATAGAGTATATGGCCGGATTGGACGATAATGCGCCAATGGCTACCTGATATCCCGGGAAAGTACAACCTTTCCCATCCGTAATGTTTCGGAAGAGAAATCCTTTTCTCATTTCCTGCTTTATCCCACCCTGAAATTGCCAGCGGACAAGTGGATGCATCTCGGTGTCCTTGTTGATTAGCCGGTCTATGTTGTAGATAAGACCGGCTTTTTCAAGTTCACCAAGATGTTCCTGAAGGTCATTGTAAGTTTTCTGCGTTGACTGTTGCGCCGTATCCATGTGTTTCCTCAAATCTTTAGAATATTCTCAGCAAATCATGAGTCTGTGTCGAAATCGTCGACCAGTGGAAATCCGTCAGGGTAT
>CAIXMD010000137.1 GCA_903920415.1 uncultured Desulfomonile sp. | reverse complement strand
TCCGGAGTCGAACCACACGTCCAGGATATCGGTCTCCTTGACAAAAGATGAACTCTTGCACGAAGGGCAGACGAGTCCTTCCGGAACAAGCTCACTAGCTTCGGCTTCGAACCAGACATCCGCACCTTTATCTTCAAAGAGCCGGGCAGCCTTCTCAAAAAGTTCCTTCGGGGCAACGGTTTCATCACAATCCTTGCACCGTAAAGCAGTGATGGGCACCCCCCAACTCCTTTGGCGGGAGATACACCAATCCGGTCGGTGCTGAATCATCCCGTAAATCCTATCTCTTCCCCATCGGGGAATCCACGTCACGGTGTCTATGGCTTCCAGGGCATTCCGGCGCAGGCCCGTATTTTCCATGGAAATGAACCACTGGTGAGTGGCCCTGTAGATCACGGGCTTCTTGCATCGCCAGCAGTGAGGATAGCTGTGTTCCATAACCTCGCTGGCCATCAAGGCCCCTTTTTCTTTTAGCTTAGCGATTACGTCCTGATTCGCGTCGAACACGAACTTTCCTCTAAAGAAATCCACTTCATCCGTAAACATCCCCTTATCGTCGACTGGGGCATAAACATCCAGGTTGTATTTCAGTCCGACTTCGTAGTCTTCTTGGCCGTGGCCGGGCGCACAGTGGACACAGCCCGTGCCGGTGTCCAGGGTCACGAAAGGGGCCAGAATGATGAGGGATTCTCGATCATAGAGCGGGTGGGAGCATTTCAGCCCCTCCAGCGTCTTCCCGCTGAACGTGGCAAGCACCCTGTAGTCCTGAATACCGAAGGTCTCCATGTTGATAGCAATCAGCCGCTCTGCAAGGATATATACATTGTCTCCGGATTCAACCGCTGCATAGGATTCATCGGGGTGCAGGGCAATGGCCAAATTTGCAGGGATGGTCCAGGGAGTAGTTGTCCATATCACCACATGGAGGTGCTTGCCTTTCACTTCGGGAACCCGTTCCGAAAAATCATCCACTGCCTGGAAACGGACATATATCGAAGGGGTGGATGAATCTGCGTATTCGACCTCGGCCTCTGCAAGCGCCGTCACACATGACGCACACCAGTACACGGGCTTCTTGCCTCGATACACGGCTCCTTCGGAAAAAAAACGTCCCAGCTCCCTCACTATCGTGGCCTGGTAAGCGTAGTTCATCGTCAAATAAGGATCATCCCATTCACCGAAGACTCCCAGCCGTTTAAACTCGGCCCTCTGTACATCAATAAATTTCAGGGCGTACTCCCGACAATGGCGCCGGATTTCCACGCTGCTCATCCTGGACTTCTTGTCGGCAAGTTCCTTATCTACCTGGTGCTCAATGGGCAGTCCGTGACAGTCCCAGCCGGGGACATAATCAGAGTCGTATCCGGCCATGAACTTGGATTTGACTATCATGTCTTTCAAAATTTTGTTCAGTGCGGTCCCCAGGTGTATGTGACCGTTTGCATAAGGCGGCCCGTCATGGAGTATATACTTCTCCCGGCCTCGGCTCATTTCCTGAATCTTTCGGTATATGTCCTGCGATACCCATTGATTGAGCATTTCCGGCTCTCTTTTGGGCAGATTGGCCCGCATAGGGAAGGAAGTTTTGGGCAGATTGAGAGTATCTTTGTAGTCCATTTTGAATGACCTCCGGTCAAAGTGCCTGCCTTTGACCCGCTGTGAAATTCTCCGAAGTGCTTTTTTCTCACAAAAGTCTTTTAATCTAGCAGGAATGTTCTAAAAATCAACTTAAATGGAGCGCCTGCGATGGCCGTCGTCCCGGTGAACGACTACATATTTTACGGTATTTCCTCAATCGCCATTCTTTTGAGTGGGTAAAACTGCTATAATACATTGTTACGAGTCCATCGATGCAATCGTCCCCATGTGAAGTAGGTCGAACATGGCCGGCAACAACCTGACAAAACGTTTGCAGAAATCTATAATCGTTTCCTCAGCCCTGGGGATTTTCACCGTCGCCGTGATCATTGCTCTCGCCGGTATCGTGCCGTTGTACAATTATCTTATTAAGGAAGAAGAAAGGAGTCTGCTCCTCGCACTGAATGCCAAGACCATCGCTGTAGAGGAATATTTGGCACGGGTAAAGGACGTGGCCGCGCAGATAACAAGCCGTACCAAAGCTCGGGAAATTCTGGAGCAATACAACGAAGGCAAGGTGAGCCTGAGCAACTTGGCTGTGCTTACGGGTGACATTCTCCTGGATGCGATGAATTTTACCCCGGAGGTTTGGGGAATAAGCCGCCTCGATCTGAAGGGTAATCTTGTAGTCCAAGTAGGTTTGGAAGTTCCACAAGAATTCCTGGTCCCTGCCGACCCGGTTGCAAAAGATGCATCTTTTTTGGGGCCGATCAGTCTCGGAAGCCAGTCCTACCTCGTGATCCGTTCCCCCATATTGGACAGGAAATCCGCGCTAGTAGGGACGGACATAGCCCTGTTCAGGCTGTACAACCTGCAACGAATTATTGAAGATTATACCGGAATGGGCAATACCGGCGACACTATTCTGGGTATTGTTGAAAACGGCCGGATCGATGTGCTCTTTCCCTCCAGGGATAATAAACTCACCCTTTCCACAAATGTACCCGGAACATCGCCCATCGGTTCGGCCATGCTGAAGACTGCGGAGAAAAGGACGGGCTTAATTGTTCCCGGCAAGTCGGTTGAAGGCAATGAGGTGATTGCATACGGGCCGATCAGAGGCTCCAACTGGGGAATAGCTCTCAAAATTAATCGGGATGAACTTTTCGGGCCAGTGGACCATCTGTTCTATACCACAAACACTATTATAGTGGCTTTGATATTCCTGGGCACTTTGGGCATGATCCTTCTGGTGAGGCCACTCGCCGGGAAGACAATTATTCACTCGCGAGAACTCGAACAAGAAATCAAAGACAAGACAGCAACTCTCCGCAAGGAGCTGCGAGAACGCAAACGAATGGAACGGTGGCTCAGGGATTCGGAACGACGCCACCAAATCCTGCTGGCAAACGTGCCCGACGTGATATTCATTATCGATGAGAACGGCCGCTTTTCTTACGCGAATATTCAGATTGAAAAGTTTCTGGAATGTCCTGTTCGGGAGATCCTGGAAACTCCTCTCCAGGACCACATCGTCCCAGAGGACAGGGTTCGAATTCAAAATATCCTGAGCCTGGGAGTTGAAGAAATATGGGATGAAGAAGTCGGCGTGATCGACGCCAAGGGCGGCACGAAATATGCCCGCATACGTTGCAAGGCGTCGTTGGAGGAAGAAACAGGGCTGAGACGTTATGAGGGTGTGATGCGAGACATCACCATGAGGAAGCAACTCGAGGACGAATTGAAGGCATCGAGAGAAGAGTTGCTGGAAAAGATCAAAATCATCGACGACCTTTACGAACATATCCTCCAAACGGGAATGTCCAGATGCATTTCCGACCATACTGCGGAAGTTGCGCACGAATTGAGGCAGCCCCTGGCAATAATAGGCGGCTTTGCCAGGCGGATGTCCAGGCAGATATTGTCGGGGCAAATCGCGGCAACCCCTGAGCAAATCGAATACTGCTCGATCATCATTTCCGAAATTCAGAGGCTGGAAAAGATCTTGGACAGCCTCATTGATTTTACTGCACATGATAAGATCCACCTGGAGAATGTGGACCCCAATGAACTGATCCAGGTTGTCCTTTTGACTCATGCCTATAGGATCCAGGAGAAAAACCTCCAGCTCCAGACCGACCTCGGTAAAGAAATCGGAGAGATCCTTCTGGATCCCACACTGTTCGAACAGGTAGTACGCAATCTTATCTCCGACGCCATTGAGGCTTCGCCGCCGGATCAGGTCATCAGTGTGGAAAGCGGGGTCTCAATCCCGAGCGACAAAGCCCAGGAGACCGGAGGACTGGACTCTGAAACCTATTTCGAGCTGAAAGTCAGGAATTTCGGGAAAATTATCCCCCGTGAGGAACTCCAGAAAATCTTCAGCCCCTTTTACACCACCAATAATTACGGTGCGGGAATCGGTCTTACCATTTCAAAAAGGATAGTCGAGGACCACAAGGGATCCATTTCCGTGAAATCCGACCAGGATGGAACGGTATTTACCGTATGGCTTCCTCTCAACCAGGGCATTCCTTCGCGCAAACCCGTTGCTCAAAATCTACCGATGCACCACAGATCGAGCTGATGACTTTTAGGGGAGAAACTTTTGTGGGGCCGATTATGTCTTGATTGACTTATGTCGGCTGAGGTATAATCATCCCCTTACCTACCAGGGAACGGCGTTCATTATTAACAAGGAGACAAAACCATGAACACGCTGGTTTCATTATTCTTTATTTCGATTATGGTCACTGGAACGTTTTCTTCGGCTATGGCCGAAACTCGTCTAAGATTGAGCACCACCACGAGCACGGAAAACTCGGGCCTTCTCTCGGTACTGCTCCCGCCATTTGAGAAAGCCAACAATGTGAAGATAGACGTCATATCTGTGGGGACCGGCAAGGCATTGAAACTTGGTGAAAACGGAGATGTCGACGTGGTCCTGGTCCACGCTCGACCTGCAGAGGACAAGTTCGTTTCGGATGGTTACGGGGTGGATCGCCGGGATGTTATGTATAACGATTTTGTCATGGTTGGCCCCAAGAACGATCCGGCGGAAGTGAAAAAAGCCGCGAACGCCGTCGAGGCATTCAAACGTTTGGCTGAGGGCAAGGCGGGGTTCATCTCCCGGGGTGATGATTCCGGTACGAATCAGTTGGAAAAGGCTCTCTGGAAAGAGGCTGGGATTGTGCCCAAGGGAGCATGGTATATCGAGGCCGGACAGGGCATGGGGGCTGTACTGCAGATGGCTTTTGATAAGAACGCTTATACGCTGGCAGATCGCGGAACATATAGTGCCTACGAAAGCAAGATAGACCTGCCCATCCTATTCCAGGGAGACAAAGCACTTTTCAACCCTTACGGCATTATTGCAGTAAATCCCAAGAAGCACCCCAAAGTGCAGTATGAATTGGCCAAGAAATTTATCGATTATGTGGCTGGGCCCGAGGGGCAAAAAATAATAGCCGCTTTCACAGTGAACGGTAAGACGCTGTTTTTCCCCGATGCAAAGAAACAGTGATACTTAGTAGTTGACGCTCGATTGGAGCCGAATTGAATTTCCTTCTTGAGGCCTTTTATAGTGCCTTCCGTCTCATAATCGGTTTCGATACGGACGTGGGGCAAGTTCTCTGGACTTCCCTGGAAGTGTCGACTCTTGCCACCTTATTCGCTTCTCTGATCGGCGTCCCCTTGGGGCTTCTTATCGCGCTCAATCGCCTCCGGGGAAGACAGGCGCTTCTCCTGCTCCTCAATACCTCCATGGCCCTGCCAACGGTGGTGGTTGGCCTTTTCTTTTACGCTCTATTGAGTCGACGGGGTCCATTGGGTGATCTGGGACTTCTGTTTACACCGCAGGGCATCACGTTGGGCTTATTTGCTCTCGCACTTCCCCTGGTAGTGAATCTGAGCCTGGCGGCAATCCAGGGCATGGATGTGAGGCTGTTTCTCACCTGTAAACTCCTTGGGGCCAACCCTGTCCAACAGGCCTGGATGATTCTGAAAGAGGCCCGTTTTGCCGTGATGGCGGCAATAGTCATGGCGTTCGGTCGAGTGATCTCCGAGGTCGGCATAGCTATGATGCTGGGAGGCAACATCAAGGGTTTCACCCGCACCATGACTACAGCTATCGCGCTCGAAACCAGCAAAGGGGACTTTGAATTCGGATTGGTCCTGGGGATGGTGCTGCTCACCGTGGCTTTTGCCGTGAATGCGCTTCTCTTCTTGCTCCAAAAGGAGAACCGGTGACTGCTGCATATGTTGTGGAGGACCTGGTTTTTTCCTATGGAAACCACCCGGCACTCACTGTTGAGAAACTGGAGATTCCTCCAGGCAAAATCATCGCACTTGTGGGCCCGAATGGATCCGGCAAGACCACGCTCCTCCATGTACTAGCTTTCCTGCTGATTCCTCACCAGGGCAGGGTCTTTTTTTTCGGGGACGGATCAACCAAGAAAAACCTGTTGCCCTTTCGGAGAAGAGTTGGGCTGTTGCTTCAGAACCCCTACCTGTTTCGCACTTCTGTTTTGGCCAATGTTCTCTCCGGCTTAAAAATCAGGGGCATAAGGGGTGATGGGGCGAGGCGTCTTGCTTTGGCTGCTCTGGACCGGGTAGGGCTATCGGGTTTTGAGCATCGCTCCGCAGGGTCCTTGTCAGGCGGAGAGAGCCAGAGAGTGGCCCTGGCAAGGGCCCTGGTTCTTGAACCGGATGTTTTTCTCCTCGACGAACCCTCAAACCACATGGATCGAGAGAGCATCCGGCGGACTGAAGAAATCGTCCGGGAACTCAACAGCGAACAGGGAAAGACTATTATACTGACCACCCACAACCTGGCCATGATTGAGAAAATCGTTGACAGGGTGCTCCATTTGTCCGAAGGGAAACTCTGCACATAATTCCGTAACAGTTTAGTGGCTGATTCGTCACTTGGGAAATGGCCTCGATTCTAAATGATTTTCCTCAGCGACATATGTAGGCTCTCGATTGCGTTCGTCGTGTAGATGATTTTCCGTATTTCATGGGGGAAAATGAAAAAAAATGTCACTCGTTCCTCGTCCAGCCGAATCCTCCTTGTCATATCCCAGGTGGCTGGTTAGTTTCGTTCGAGGAATAAGCCCGGCATGGCGCCCCCACGGTATTCGCAATGTGCATGTTCAGTGAATCACGTTCCTCCTGTTCCATCAAGATGTAATTAAGAATCTGTAATTAAGAATCGCATTGAATTCTCTTCCGGCTTACTCTATCTTCTTCTCCATCCGGGGCCTCCTGCATTCGTATTGTTTGTTTGTACTCTGGTGTAAGCAGAGGGAGACCCTGCATGTTGTCGGAAAAACAGAACCAGGAGACAGCGTACCGTGACGGGTGATCGTACTGAATCATGTGAATATTCAGAGCTGACAATACCGAATGATCCGTATTACGTTCACGTTGCGGAATCGTATGTTAATCTGATCTCAGAAAAAATTGGGTTCGATGCGGAAGACATCCAAAAGATCAAGAGAGCCGTTGCAGAGGCAGTTGCAAATGTTATTGAACACGCTTTCGAGCCATTGGAAAAAGCGTCCCTTACAGTCGGATGCGAACGAGTACCCCTGGGGATTAAAATTACTGTCAGAGACAACGGGCTGCCTTTCGATCCCCTGCAAACACCAGAATGCAGTATGCCTCAGATAACAGAGGAAGAAACGGGACCGGGTTGCGGCATCTTTGTCATGAAGGAATTCATGGATGAAGTCTCATTTAATAATCTGGGGCGAGATGGAAAAGAGACCGTGCTCATCAAGTACCTCAAGCACAGGGATATCGGGCAATATTACGCGGCCTGTGAGTTGATCCCCTTCCCCATGCCGGATGTCAAGAAAAGGCAGGCAGACGCTGGTCACGAAATCCGAATCCGAAAGATGAAATCCACCGAGTCGGTAGAAGTTTCCAAGTGTGTTTACAGGGCGTACGGATACTCCTATTCAAATGAAACGGCCTACTACCCGGAGAGACTGGTCAATCTTAACGAGAACGGTAAAATTTTTTCCGCAGTCGCTGTTACCGAAGCCGGAGAAATTGCGGGGCACTCTGCCCTCATCAGGAGTCGAAGTTCCTCGCGCATAGCTGAATTGGGAATGGGGGTCGTAAAGCCTGAATACAGATCCAGAGGAATTTTCGGCCAAATGTCGGAATTCCTGATTGAGGAAGCCAGATCCGAAGGACTTGAGGGCTTGTATGGCCGTGCCGTTACGAACCACATTTTTTCCCAGCGTATGAGTCAGAAGTTGGGATTGCTCGATATAGCCATTCTGCTGGGATATTTGCCGGCAAACGCTTCATTCAAAGGTATTACCGAAAAACTTTCTCAAAGAGAAACCCTTGCCTTTCATTTCATGTACCTGGGGACACCGGGCAGGATCGCTATCTATCCTCCGGCGCAGCACCTGGAAATGATAACTAAATTGTATCGATCCATTGGGGCCGACCCGGACCTGCTGAATTCTGCCGATAATCACGATCCCCTGAAAGGAACTCGTTCCATACTGAAAACGGGAGTTTTAAAATCGCTTGGGTGTGCGAGAATTGACGTCGAAATTTACGGCGAGGATGTCGTTCATCAGGTAAAGGCCCAACTCAAGGATCTCTGCCTCGAGCGCATTGACATAATCAATTTGTATCTCGATCTGAGGGATCCGTACACGGCTGTTTTCACCGGCCCCTTTGAGGAACTCGGCTTCTTTTTTTCCGGCATATTACCGGGCGAGAACAACGGGGAAGCTTTGATACTGCAGTATCTGAACAATGTTCCCATTGACTACTCCCGGATCCGACTGGAATCCGTTGCGGCAAGAGAACTGCTCGATTACATAAGAGGCCTGGATCACGATTCCTTTTGATGAGGTGGGTACGCATACATCTGTCTACATAAACAAGAAAACTTTATGAAATATCATCTGTTTGAAGTGCCATTATGTTTATTGACAAGAATAATTCGATTGGTTAGCCTGTTGATTGAAGCTTCAGTTCGCTCGAAATTATGGATTTACAGAGGAGGACTGACCATGAAGCATTTGCGAGCAACAATCGCTGCAGTGATGGTGATAGTGCTATTGGGACTTCCCGAGTTGGCCTGCAGTCAGCGTGTGATTTACGTTGTTTGCAGGAAATACGTGGCTCAAGAAAATTGTCACAAATGCTCTGATTATTTTGCTGTACAAACAGAAGATGAGGCGGTTCGCAAGTGCGAGAAAAGGGGTTACACGGATTTTGCTGAGCCCAACTATTTCCCGAGCCTCGGACGTGTTGCAGCGTGGATCCTTTCACATTGCACCTGTGGCGATGGTGAATCTGATTGAGTTGCATCAACCAATTGCGGTTCAAATCTCATGTCGGAACTTTCGCCTTGCAATTTGAACACGAGGGCTCAGGGGACACAGCCGGCATGAAATCTTGACAAAGGAAAGCCCGAGGGTCATGCTTTAGTCTCTTGTTCGCAAAGTTGTCAGTCATTTTGATAGATTCATGACGCCGCATAATCATATATCCCAACACATCCCCTTGGCAGGAATACTACTCCTCGGCGTGCTCTGTCTGGTTTGGGGAGGGAACATTGTCAGCATCAAACTGAGCAATCAGGCTATTCCTCCTCTCTTTGCGGCAACCATAAGGTCTGTGGTTGCGTCCTGTCTCCTTTGGCTCTACTCAAGGTTGCTGGGCCAACGGGTTGGTCTCCCTTCCGGACTACGAAAACACGGCGTGGCGCTCGGGTTGCTATTTGGGGGGCAATTTCTCCTTCTCTATTGGGGCCTCTGCTTCACAACTGCCTCTCGTGCC
>CAIXMD010000136.1 GCA_903920415.1 uncultured Desulfomonile sp. | reverse complement strand
GCCACGACCGCCGCGTTCGAAGCCTTCGGCGAGATTGGACATAATGGAGACAGCCGCACGCTGAATCTGCCCACTCAGGCCGTAGTCCTTGGCGAACGCCCCATGCCGCGTCACCTCGTAGATGGCTCGCGTCAATTCCCGTGCCTTCTGCCATGCAATCAGGTCCTCGAATCTTTCGATCTTCGCCATACTCCGTCCTCAGCACTCATTCCTCAGTCCTGATATTGCCCCAGAGCGTCTGGGCTTCAATGACCTGACAGAGCTGCCCGTGGTCCGGGCTGTAATACCACCCATGATCCATCAAGCCACCCCGGACAGTTCTCGCATTTTTCCACAGAAATAACAAAAACTTGGCGACAGGTTCCTTTCAACGGTCATGTGGGGAGTAATTTCCTCCGCCCACTTGGATTTTTCTGTTCCAACCGCTTGCCAGCCCTTGGCGGACAGTGCTGATACACCACCTTGGCAAACGGCGTCCGCCAGTTTCTCCCATGTCCCGCAAATGCTGTCATTCACATAGGAACTCAGTACGGCATCCTTTGCCTTGGGATACGCCGTCTTGACTGCGTTCAAATCACCCAAGAACCATGCTTCACCTTCTTCGATTGCGATACAGAATCGGGCTTCCGGTCTTGGATTGCAGGCGTTGAGGATTCCGTAGAGTTCGTCCCGGAATGCTTTCAGGCATTTGTCATCAAGATCGCATACGAGGATCACAACCTCCTGAAAGTGCGGCCGGCCAGATTGCGTCCTTCCGTATCCCTTTAAGAGTTTAGGGAGATTATCCAGTAAGATGCGTTTGGCTGCGTCTTTCGCGTCGCGCATGTTCTTCGGTATTCTGCCAATGCCTTTGTAGGAATACACGAAGAATGTGTGCGCATCTCCGATAATCTTCGAAACCAGAATATCCAGTGCCTTCTTCCCTGACTGGTCTTCAACGAGTATGTTGAAATGCATCGGTTCACCTCGCATCCAGATAATCGCTGTACCACAGTCCACCCAAGGGAAGACCCTCCTTGACCATATTTTGCACGGTCGCATCGTCGCTGGCACGCTTAATGGTGGAAAAGCCGTCCTCACCTTTCTCCAGAATCCAGACCTCTTCCGGCGACAACGCATCCACAAAATACGGCTGATGAGTGGTGACGAAAATCTGCGATGCTCCCTTTTTGCCGGTCGCATGCTCACGAAATTCTCTTGCGAGCGTCTCTAGGAGCTTATGGTACAAACCATTTTCAGGCTCTTCGATACAAATGAACGGCGGTGGAATAGGATCTTGCAAGAGTAACAAGTAACAGAACATCTTTAAGGTTCCATCGGACATTTGTTGTTGGGTAAATGGTTTTGCAAAGCCTTTATCGTTGAAAAGAAGGTAAAGATTGTTGGTGACCGTATCGCGATAAGGCTCAATAGTGCCTATCCCCGGTATTTTATTTGAAATGTCTTTCAGAATTCGCTTGAAAATAATCGGATGATTTCGCTCAAGGTATTGAACGACATTCCCCACATTATCCCCATGTAGATTGAGGTGTTTCTGCACCCCGGCCTGCGGGACCTTTCGAGCTGAATCCGGAGTGAAATAGCTAAGATACCAGCTCTGGATGAACTGCTTGAATTGAGCTATGCGAGGGTTCTCTTTGAACTGTTCCGCTAGTGAAACGATGGCTAGTTTGTGTGGATCAAATTCCACTTCGCGCTTGGATGTCTCATCTCCTTCCAAACTTTCATCTCCAACCCATACGCTGCCTTTGCCTTTTTCCAAGCGTAAAAATGACCGGGGCTGTCCCTTTGACTCGCTTTTGGCACGCTGTCGCAAGCGTTCACTGAGTACAATCGGGAGTTCCGTCTTTTCATCCTTTGCAATGCTAACTTCATAGGTAATGGGGCGATCGTTCTTAGATTCCCTGTAGTAGATCGTCAGTGACATTGGCTGATCAGAACCCGAAGACACCAGTTTGTCATAACCCCCTCGATTTTGGGCATTGCAGGCAGTTTCCAGGTCTGTATGCATACAATCGGCGAGAAAGCCAAAGGCATCGAAGATCGAACTCTTACCCGAACCGTTTTTACCAATAACCGTTGTCATGGGCGTAAGAGGATCTGCTTTACGTAATTTCGTATCTGTGCCAATGCGCCCCATGGCAATATCTTTTAATACCCGATAGTTTTGGATTCTGAAGCCTTCAATCATTGCCATCTTACTCACCTCCTGTTCTTGTTACCGCCTGGTCGTACCACATGAGGAGCTTCGGGTCTTCCTAGAGGACGTTTTCGGGAATTTTGCGGGCCACCGTGATGATGGTGACGTAGTCGCGCTCCTGCCACGCCTTCTTGAACCCGGCGCGGACGGCCTCGAGGCGGAACACCTTCAGTTTGGGCGAGCGGCCACTCGCTCCTACAGTGCGATATCCCTCGAACTCCTTGAGCAGCGACCTCTCGCGCAGCTTCTCCAGGTCGCCG
>CAIXMD010000135.1 GCA_903920415.1 uncultured Desulfomonile sp. | reverse complement strand
TTCTGGGGCCTGTTGAGTGACAGATGCCTCAAGTTCACGCGGTGGCTGATCTGGATGAAACTCCAGAAGGCCGAACGAGATCATGAAACGCATTATAATTGCCATAAGCAAGGCGTCAAGGTCGTATTGCATCTCCGATGCCGAATCTTGCGGCCGAAAACATTCCAGACGATGAAAAACCGCCCGAGAAGGGCACAAGTCTATCGGTCCGACGGCGTGACGAGCGAACAACCCTCACGTTCGAGTGCATTCTTACTGCAGACTGTTAAGAATCTCAAGCTCTAAGCGCAATATATTCGGAGAGAAAATGAAAGTAGTTCTTGTACGCCCTCCATTTTACGCTCTTTTCGGGGTCACTACACCCAAGATGAAAACATATCCTCTCAATCTCCTTCACCTGGCAACGTATTCGAGAGACAAGGGAGGACATCGAGTCGCGGTGATCGACGGAGAAAACGTTTCCGTTCCCGGCCTTGAGCCATCTCCTGGGATAGCTGATGATCCGGAGATCATTATGAACCAGGGAATTCCGAAGATGGTAGAGATCCTGCAGAACCCCGAGAACGAACTCTGGGTGGAAATGGAACGTAGAATCCTGGCTGAGGACCCTGACATTATAGGTATTACTTGTAACTCCGGGAACATGGACACGGTTCGTCTGATGGTGGGCCGTCTCAAGAGGTACAAGCTCCCCATTATACTCGGCGGGAGCCATCCGACCGTCTTGCCGGAGCAAAGCATCAAATATACCGGTGCAGATATGGTCGCCGTCGGGGAGGGAGAAAAAACTCTTGTCCAGGTTTTGAATTCCTTGCATCATCCGACCAATCTAGCGTCCATTCCTTCACTTACATGGAATGATGGCGGCGGAGTCAGAATTAATCCAAGAGGTAAACTCATCGGAAGCATCGATGAGCTGCCTATTCCAGACCGCTCCTTGGTAAATCGATCCGATTACTTTGGTGAAGTAATTATGACCGGACGAGGGTGTTCGTTTGACTGTGCATATTGTGCTTCAAGAAATATCTGGGGCAGGAATGTCCGGTTGCGTTCGATAGCCTCGATAATCGAAGAACTTTCTATTCTTAGAGGACAGGCTGAATCAACCGGCCCGCGCCCAGGCCGGTGGGTTGTGAAAATCGTGGACGATACCTTTACAGTCAACAGAAAACGAACTTTGAAGCTCCTGGAAGAGATCATAGATAAGGAACTCAACTGCTTTGAATTCACCGGAGGAGTGAGAGCGGACACCCTCGACAAAGCTATTGTTGAAAAAATGCGCGAGGCAAATTTCCGTCGTGTCACCCTGGGTGTGGAAAGTGGAAGTGCCAGGATACTGAAGATGATCCGTAAAGGTGAAACCAACGAGGATGTAAAAAAGGCATTAAAGCTGTTGAGGGAAGCCGATATCAAGTCCCACGCATTTTTCATGATAGGCTTGCCGGAAGAAACCGCCGCAGACATAGAACTTTCCAAGCAGCTCATTATGGAGGCTCAGCCGGATTACGTCGAGGTCAACATGGTCACACCCTATCCCGGCACGGAAATATTTGACAAACTCATGCCCGGTGACCCTTCACAGATAGATCGCTGGTACAGATGGTTCCACCAGGGGATGGCTACTCACTCTGAACGCCTTGGCTACGACTTGGATCGCGCATATAAGGACTTTGTGGAGTTCGCTCGTGCGTATCATCTGGCGAGGGGTTCGGAGCGTGCATCAGTCGGCGAAGTTTCTTAGTAGTTGAAATTGAACAGAGGCTCAGGCCAAGCTCCAAACTAAGAAACGATTTCCACTCTGGTTGAAGATGGAGCCGGTGGCGTCACTAACCGGATGAGAATTCCGGAGACAAAGCAGAATATTCCCAGATAAATAAAGACGAGAGAGAAATTTCCGTGCGTTGCGTCCAATATATATCCGCTCAAGGATGGACCCAGTGGACCGGCGACAAAACCGTATGCAGTAAATACCAGACCGAAGATCGAACCAAAATGTTTTATCCCGAAGCAATCTACCACGAGCGGAGCAGAAACTGCGAATAATGTTCCGAAAGCAAAACCAATGACAGCAGCCAGGAAGGATAAGAACAAAAGGTGCCCGGTTTGGGTCAAACAAAAATAAGAAATACCTGCAGCAAAAAAAGCCAAGCACATAGTAAAATTACGGCCCGTCCGATCTGAAATATAACCCATCAAGAGTCGGCTCAAACCGTTTGCCAGATTGAACGCGGTCAGGATAATCACCGCAGATTCAAGTGGGAAACCTCTTGACAATCCAAGAGAAGTCGACAGGGTAACCATTGCAATGCCTGCAGAACCTTGCAAAGCCCATACGCCCCATAGAAACCAAAAACTACGGGTCTGAAGGCTCTCTCTCACTGTTAAAGAGTGGTCAAAATCCAATAGGGGCTTGGCAGCGGGTTCGGATTTAGATCCAGTGGAGACGCTGACTTCTGTTGGAGCCTCAGTAAATTGTGCGGCAATTGTCCCTATAATAAGCGCTGTAAAGCCCAGAGCTATTGTCATGGCCGAATATCCTATTTTGTCCAGCAAATACCCGAATAATGGGGCCATGATTGCTGCGGAAAGACCGAACATCAGGTTGACAACTCCTGATACCAATCCACGGCGAGAAGGATACCAGCGTTGAACAGTGGTGAGAGAGGGAATGTAAACAAAACATGATGCCGCGCCAGTGAGAAAAGCCCAAAGGTAAACCATGAAAATGTCTGTGGCGAACGTAAGAACAAACACGCTCAAACCACCGAGTACGGCGCCTAAAGAAATCGTCCTTCTGATCCCGAGTTTCTCTTGCAAGCGCCCAACGAAAAACATAAATATGCCGACTGCCGCCAGAACAAAGAAAAGTATGTTACCTATGGCACCACGTCCGACCTGGAATATGTCTTGCCAATAAGGTGCCATGACCCCAGGAAAGCCGAATATGAAAGCGCCAGGCCAAAAAATGGCCACAGCGCAGCCAATAAGTGCTCTCAACCCTCGCTTCTCAGCGGGCATTTTTTTGGCTCCTTGATATGGCACCCGGGAAAACCTGTAGTTTTTCGCAGAAGGTTCTAGAGATTACAAGACTGTCTTCATTCATCAGATCCATTTTTTGCGCCGGAAAAAAATCAACATGGAAAACGTAATAATAATAGCCGCTACGATCACGAGGGGATAGCCCCAGGGCGAGTCGATTTCCGGCATATTCTTAAAGTTCATTCCATACCAGCCTGCCAAGAAGGTCAAAGGAATAAAAATGGTCGC
>CAIXMD010000134.1 GCA_903920415.1 uncultured Desulfomonile sp. | reverse complement strand
CCATGGCATCAAGCTTGAGACGAGCAATTTGATTGTCAACTGCCTGGGGCAATTTGTGGACTTCACGGGAGAGACCCTTGCCGTGTTTCACGAGGTATTCAGCCGCAAGAGCCTGATTGGCGAAGCTCATGTCCATAACTGACGAAGGATGCCCTTCCGCGGCTGCCAGATTTATCAGACGTCCCTCCCCGAGCAGTACGATGCGTCGTCCGTCTGGCATTGTAAATTCTTCCAGGAAGTCTCTCATGATTCTGCGTGACACTGCGCTCTTTTCCAGTGCTCCGATATCGATCTCAACGTTGAAATGGCCGGAATTGCATACGATGGCCCCATCCTTCATCCTATCGAAATGTTCTTTTCTAATAACACTTATGTCGCCGGTAACAGTACAGAAGAAATCGCCCAGCGGCGCGGCTTCTTCCATGGGCATAACATAATATCCGTCCATGGCCGCTTCCAGGGCCCGTAATGGATTCACCTCGGTGACAACTACCCTTGCGCCCATCCCTTTGGCCCTCATAGTAACACCGCGGCCGCACCAGCCGTAACCGCTCACCACAAACCAGCTCCCAGCAATGAGACGGTTGGTAGCTCTAAGAATACCATCTATCGTGCTCTGTCCAGTGCCGTACCGATTGTCAAACAAATGTTTCGTGCTCGAGTCATTTACCGCGATGACGGGAAAAAGTAGGACTCCTTTTGCTGCCATGCTCTTGAGCCTGATAACTCCTGTGGTAGTTTCCTCGGTCCCCCCCAGAATCTTTGCCACCAAATTTCGACGTTCCGAATGAATGGTTCCGACCAGATCAGCGCCGTCATCCATGGTAATGGCGGGTTCCTTATCCAGGCAAGCGTTTATGTGATTGTAATAGGTCTGTGTATCCTCCCCTTTAATGGAAAACACGTGAAATCCGTCCGACACGAGGGCAGCGGCCACATCGTCCTGGGTGGAGAGAGGATTGGAGGCGCACAAATACACCTCGGCACCACCATCAGCCAACGTATGTACAAGTGAAGCGGTTTCAGTAGTAACATGAAGACACGCTGCCAGAACTGTTCCGGCAAGGGGTTTTTCTGTACGGAACCGTTCACGTATCATCCTCAGTACCGGCATGCTCCTCTCGGCCCACTCTATTCTGAGCTTCCCTGTTTCCGCCAGGCCGAGATCCTTAATATCGTAGTTCATGTAAGCTCCTTGAGACTTTTCTGTGTGATAATGGCATCCCATTTGCCTCAGGGGCAATTCTGGAGCCAAGCGCCACGGAGGTACCCTGCGGTAGTCCGTCAAAGAATTGATTATCAAATTCCGGTCAGATTTCTCAGTTCCTCGGCCCTCGCTGTGCTCTCCCAGGTGAAGTCGGGATCTTCCCGTCCGAAGTGTCCATTGGCCGATGTCTTTTGGTAAATAGGTCTCAAAAGTTTTAAATAGTCTATTATTTCTGCAGGCTTGAAACTGAAAACCTGAGGGATAATTTCGCTCAACTTATCATCAGTCATTTTGCCGGTGCCGTAGGTATTAACCATGAGTGATACCGGCTCAGGATAACCGATCGCGTAAGCCACTTGCAGGAGACACTTATCAGCCAATCCTGCCGCCACTATGTTTTTTGCCACGTGACGAGCCATGTACGACGCAGAGCGGTCTACCTTGGAGGGATCTTTTCCGGAGAAGGCCCCGCCGCCGTGAGCACCATAGCCTCCATAGGTATCAACAATGATCTTGCGACCGGTCAACCCGCAATCGCCTAGAGGGCCGCCTACGACAAATCTTCCAGTAGCGTTGATCAGAAATCGTGTCCCGGCATCAAGGTATTCAGCAGGGATGACCTTCTTGATTACCTCTTCAATGATTCCTTCCCGGATCTGTTCATACGTCACATCAGGGCTATGCTGGGCCGCTATTACTACAGTGTCCACTTTTTTGGGTAAACCGTTCTCGTAACGCACCGTTACCTGGGACTTGCCGTCGGGTCTCAGAAATGTGAGCGTTCCCAGCTTTCTGGCGTCCGTTAGACGCTCTGTAAGTTTATGGGCATAACTAATAGCCATGGGCATGAGTTCGGGGGTCTCGTTGCATGCGTAGCCGAACATCAGGCCTTGATCTCCGGCACCCTGCTCTCGGAAGAGCCCCTCTCCTTCAGTAACGCCCATTGATATGTCCGGGGATTGTTTGTCCAGGGTGACCATGACCGCGCAGGTTTCGCCGTCGATGCCCATTGCACCGTCGTTATAGCCTATAGAGCAGATGGTTTCCCGTACCAGGTGGGGGATGTCTACCACAGCCTTGGTGGTGATCTCACCGGCTACTAGGACGAGGCCGGTAGTGACGAGCGTCTCGCAGGCTACCCTAGACCGCGGATCTTGAGCGATCATAGCGTCGAGTACGGTATCTGATATTCTGTCGGCGATTTTATCGGGATGGCCTTCCGTTACAGATTCGGATGAAAATAAATAACTCCGCATCCCCATCTGACGAACTCCTTTCGGTGCAATTATAATTCGTTGACTTAAACAAAGAACTTTAACCACATATCTCAACTGCGGTCAAGGAATTTTGAGTCAAATCGACTTCACTTTCGAAGTAAGATGCTCGAAGGCGTCACATACCCTGGTTTGCAATATTCAGCGGTAACGTCTATGGAGATCCCTCCTCTGGGGTTCATGATTCCTCTCACACGCGCCCACCTCGGATCACATACAGCTACAAGATCTTCAAGTACCCTATTGGTAATCTCCTCGTGAAACATGCCCACGTTCCTGAATGAAAATAGATAGAGCTTCAAAGACTTGGATTCCAGGCACTTCAGATCCGGGATATAGGTAATGCAGATCCTGGCGAAATCGGGTTGCGCCGTCACCGGGCAAAGGCTGGTAAATTCCGGGCAGTCGAACTCGATAATATAGTCCCGAGTGGGATACTTGTTGCCAAAACTCTCGAGCGTCGATTTGAGGGGCCCATCTGGAAAACTAGTCACACCACGGCGGAGGACAGTAAGTTCTTCAAACCCTTTGTCAGCCATGTCATCAAGAGTCCTTTAACGTCAATAGTACTTCTTTTATTTGAGCAAGAGGGCAACTTCCAGCACTCTCACTTGCATTTATTCCCTGACCACGCAATTATAGGAGGAATCGAGTCGTAAACCGAGTCCCGAAACCTCCAGCTAAAAGTGGA
Source organism: uncultured Desulfomonile sp. (assembly GCA_903920415.1). Classification (GTDB taxonomy): domain Bacteria; phylum Desulfobacterota; class Desulfomonilia; order Desulfomonilales; family Desulfomonilaceae; genus CAIXMD01. The sequence continues at coordinate 1,690 of CAIXMD010000134.1, read as the reverse complement.
ACGCGCATCCAAAGTGACGTACCTTAATGTTTATTCATGATATTACAGTTGGAGGATACATACCAGGAAACTCGTGTATCCATAGACTCGACCCCAGAACCAAGCTCGCGGGTTTTGTGATGATGATGGCCGCAATCTTTATTTCTCGTAACGAGGAAGCGGTGGTACTAAACGGCCTGGCGGTAACCGCACTGGTCTTACTGACCGGTACTGGGTGGAAAATCTGGTTCCTGGGACTAAAACGATTCTCTTGGATGCTGGCGATTGCGGCCGCAGTCAACATGATTTTTTCCAGCGGAACCAAGCCATTAATTTTTCTTGGATGGGATCTCCCACTTTCTCAAGAAGCACTTGAGGTGTCACTTGTCTTTACGGCCCAGTTGGCAGAGGCAATAGTCCTTTCCATGGCTTTGACCTTTACCACTTCTCCGGCCCAACTTACCAGGGGTCTGGAGCGCCTTGCTCGCCCCTTGAAACGATTCTCTATACCGGTAGATGAGTGGAGTATGGTGGTGCTTCTCGCCATGCGATTTGTTCCAATGCTACAGCTAGAGCTTCGGACTACTATTGAGGCCCAAGCATCACGAGGAGTGGAATTCTCGAAGGGGACAATCAGATCTCGTTCCCAAAACCTCGTAGCAGTGCTAGTCCCCGCTCTAATGGGCGCTCTGCGACGTGCGGACCTGTTGGCTTCCGCCATGAATGCGCGGGGATTCCGACCTGGTGCTCCGCGGACAGAATTTAAGCCCCTGAAGTTTACTCGGCTTGATTACGCAGCACTGATTTTGCCTGTGCTGTTCCTTGTTTTCCACCTGTCGATGAAGGGATGAAAATAGTCTTTGTCTGTAATGGTGACATACAGGAAGCCCTAGGTGGTTGTATCAAAGCTAGTCTAGGCAATACTGAAATATGGTAATAGAATGGCAATGTACGCCCCCACATTTGACGGGGGATGACCCATCACCGGAAGAACTTCCTTCCGGAGTTAAGCAATAAGAAGGAGACAAGAATGGAGCTTTCAACGGTTAGTGAAATCTTCGAAAAGATGCCGACGGTTTTTAATGCTGCCGCAGCAACAGGGCTCGATGCGGTATTCCAGTTTAACATCACCGGCGACGAAGCAGGTGATTACTGCGTTGTAATCAAAGACGGCGCCTGCAAGGTGGAAAAAGGAGTCCATGACAGCCCGTCTGTAACCCTATCGTTGGCTGGAGTGGACTGGCTTGACATCTGCAACGGTAAACTTGACGGCATGGCCGCTTTCATGAGCGGAAAGCTTAAGGCCACTGGTAACATCATGCTGGCCCAGCGCATAAAGAGTCTTTTCCCCCTATAGAGACACGGAAAGACAGTCCGCACCATGTAATCCCAAGTTGCGGTCAATTCATTTATTCATGCGGCAGCGGTTACCGGCGGATCTCCGAAGCGAAGTCGGATCTTCCCTTCCGAAGTGGTGGAGATCCGACGGTAACCTGAGAGTGATCAAGTTAAACGAGAACCTTTAATAATAACATTGTTCCACAGTGTAAATGTGATATAAGAGGCCCCTACCAGGGTCAATCGACCCTTGTCCCACAAAAATTCCAGCCCATGTGATTTCTTAAGGCTAGCTGGAAAGGAGACCCGGAAAAACATTGTTGCCTGACAAAACCGCCCGACAAACCAAAAAATCAATAACACAAGCTTATAT
>CAIXMD010000133.1 GCA_903920415.1 uncultured Desulfomonile sp. | reverse complement strand
TGGGCGTGATTCCCGGACTGAAGGCCTTCGTTGCAGCGGTCCTAGGAGGAATCGGAAATGTTGCGGGTGCGGCATTAGGAGGTATGATTCTGGGCGTGGCAGAGATTCTTATTGTAGCGGTTCAACCTGAGTGGTCCGGTTACCGGGATGCAATCGCTTTCTGTATCCTGATAGTAATACTATTGACACGCCCCACAGGGATCATGGGCGAAAAACTGCCGGATTAATTCCCCCGTAGATGGTGTTGTGCCGGTCAACGATTTTTTCAAAAAAAATTGAGACAATGACTTTTCATCGGTGAGCGGTTGATACTATTTGTGCCCGCTGTGGACAAAGTAAAGAGGTTTAACTCGCCATTCTCTCACCGATGGCTTCAGGTCTCAGAGAACTTCGTGGCGTGAAGAACAATATCTCAGTTCGAAAAGGTTCCTGATGGAGCAAAGAATTAAGAGCTGGCGAACGATTTTCGGACGGGATCGTATACTCACATGTTTGGCTTTAGGAGTTTTATTATCGTTCCTCTGGTACGCGGAGAACCATTTCAGCGAATACAGCATTCGTATCCTAAACAATATTGCTATCTTCATAATCCTGGCAGTCAGCTACAATCTCATTAACGGCATAACCGGACAGTTTTCCCTTGAACCAAATGCCTTTCTGGCTATTGGAGCTTACACGAGCGCTTTACTTTCCTTGTCACCGGAAGAGAAGTTGCGATCGTTCATAATTGAACCCATGGTTTGGCCTTTGTCTGAAATCAGTGTATCCTTCCCGGTTTCTCTCTTGGCGGCTGGACTGGTCACAGCGTTCATGGCTTTCCTGATGGCGATCCCTGTTTTCAGGGTACGGGGCGATTACTTGGCAATTGTTACCCTTGGATTCGGCGAAGTAATTCATGTCGTGGCAAACAATGTTGTTTCAATTACCAACGGGCCTTTGGGCCTGAAAGGCTTGCCTCCCTATACCAATCTCTGGTGGAGTTGGGGAATCTGCTTGTTTACCCTCTTTTGTATTGTACGTCTGGTGAATTCGTCCTATGGCAGGTCCATGAAGGCGGTACGGGAAGACGAAACAGCGGCCCAAGCTATGGGCATCAACGCTTTTCGTATCAAGACTCTCGCTTTTACATTCAGCGGCTTTTTTGAAGGAGTAGCCGGAGGATTGTTGGCCCATTTGATAACAACAATTTCCCCGTCTCTTTTTACGTTTATGTTCACATTCAACCTTCTGATAATTATTGTCATAGGTGGTTTAGGCAGTACTACGGGATCGGTTATCGCGGCCGTGCTGGTAACGTGGAGCGGAGAATTCTTGAGGGTTTTTGAGGAGCCGATAACTGTAATCGGATTCCATTACAAGGGAATTCCAGGAATGCGTATGGTAATTTTCTCAATGCTCTTAATCCTGGTTATGCTTTTAGCGCCCGGTGGAATCATGAAGCGACGGGAATTTACTTGGCAGAGCCTTATCGAACGCGGGAGAAAATTCCTCCGGAAGTTGAGGGAAGGATGAAAAGCCCGCTTTTCAGGCTTGATAGACTTTCGGTTATGTTTGGAGGCCTGTCAGCTTTAAGCGGCTTGGACATGGAAATCGATAAAGGAGACATCGTAGGCCTCATAGGGCCCAACGGGGCTGGTAAGACGACTGCATTCAACGCCATAACCGGCAGAATTAGGCCTACGTCTGGGAAAATTTTCTTCCGGGGCAAGGATATTACTGGATGGCCGGCCCCCCGAATCGCTCAGAACGGTATCACGCGTACTTTTCAGAGCATAAAACTTTATGATGACCTAACGGTGATTGAAAATGTAATGGTGGCAGGGCATGCGTCTATAAGGTACTCCTTCATAGAGGCTATTTTCGGGCTTGGTCGCTACGGAAGTGATGAAAGAAGGATCCGAAGCCAAGCAGAAGGGCTTCTGGAATTAATGGGGCTCATGGACGTGGCTTCGGACAAAGCCCGGACCCTTCCCTACGGAAGACAGAGAAAACTGGAAATTGCCAGGGCCCTAGCACTGGAGCCCGAGTTGCTTCTTCTTGATGAGCCGGTTGCAGGTATGAACCCCATGGAAACTATCGAGTTCGGCAAACTCCTTCTGAAGCTCCACACGGACATGAATCTCGCCATAGGACTGATAGATCATGACATGAAGTTTGTTATGGATGTATGCCACAAAATCAAGGTTATTGACCATGGTGTTCCTCTCGCCTGGGGCACACCTAACGAGATCCGTAACGATAAAAAAGTTATAGCAGCCTACCTTGGAAAAAGCTGATCAGAGGAGCGGAAAGAATTATGCTCCAAATAGAGGACCTTCACGTGCGTTACGGGGGGATTCACTCATTGAAGGGTATTTCCCTTGATGTTTCGGAACAGCGGATCGTTACGCTTCTCGGGTCTAACGGAGCGGGTAAGAGTACCACAGTCCGCGCCGTTTCGGGCCTAGTTCCCATCGCGGCCGGCAACATCAGCTTTCAAGGACGCCGTCTCAACGGATTACCTCCCCATGAAATTCAAAAGCTTGGGTTGGTTCAAGTTCCTGAAGGTAGAAAAATCTTTGTAAACCTTACTGTTCGAGAAAATCTTATTATGGGTGCCTACCATAACAGGGATAAAGACGACATCAATCATAGTATGCACCGGATCTTTTCAGCTTTCCCGGTGCTCGAATCTCGTCTTGAGCAACGTGGCGGAACCCTATCTGGAGGAGAGCAACAAATGCTCGCGATCGGGAGGGCGATGATGTCGAAGCCGAAACTCTTGATGATGGATGAACCGTCTTTGGGATTGGCGCCGATGGTTGTGGCGGAAGTGTTTCGTGTCATCAAAGAGATTCGTGGGGAGGGAGTCACAGTCTTCGTGATAGAACAGAATGCCGACGCGGCCTTAAAAATTGCTGACCACGCTTTTGTTATGGAAACGGGAAGGATTGTACTGCAAGGTTCGGGGACTGAACTACTTGATAATCCTATCGTCAAAGAGGCTTATCTCGGACAAGGGCGTGTCGAGGATGCCCAAGCATCTTAGGGGCATCCGAAAAATTATCAGCCCTCAAAAGTAACTTGACTCTGTGCGGCTCTAGTGGTAGGGAAGGGCCCGGCCTCAACCTCGGGGGAGGGAGGGGCCTTTAAACCGGCAAACCGGAGGGTGGGGATGCTTGCCATCCTCCCCGCCGGTTTCATTTTAAC
>CAIXMD010000132.1 GCA_903920415.1 uncultured Desulfomonile sp. | reverse complement strand
GGAAAATGGTTGCTCCTGATCCACCAAATTCCACCGAAACCGGCCTACTTCCGTGTCAAAATCTGGCGAAGGCTTCAGAGTCTGGGTGCAGTAGCGATCAAGAATTCCGTATATGTTATACCCAAGAACGAAGAAACGCTGGAGGATTTTCAATGGATCTTGCGCGAGATCTTGCAAGGCGGAGGAGAAGCCTCGATCTGCGCTGCAAGCTTTATTGAGGGTCTGACGGACGACCAGGTTGAAGCTCTATTTCAGGCGGCAAGGGATGCAGACTACGCGCAAATTGCTGAGGACGCGAAGGGCATACTCGATTCCGTACCTTCAACTCCAGCCGCGATGACTGATGAGGAAAAAGCTGGGCTTGAAGTAGTACTCACCCGCCTGAAGAAAAAATTTACCACTGTTACTGGCCTTGACTTCTTTGGCGCACCTGGACATGAGTCTACCGAGACTGTTTTGGAGCAACTTGCAGCTCGCTTGAAAGAAGCCCATGAAAAGAGTGAGATTGACAAGAAGGAAACGGAAAAGCCCGACTTTGCCAATCTGCGGGGGCGCACATGGGTGACTCGTAAGGGTGTTTACGTAGATCGCATCGCTTGCGCGTGGCTCATCCGCCGTTTCATAGACCCCGATGCTCAATTCAAGTTCGTGTCCAGCAAGGGGTATAGACCGAGGACCGGGGAGATTCGTTTCGACATGTTCGAGGGCGAATTCACCCATGAAGGTTATCTGTGCTCATTTGAAGTCCTCGTAAAGCAGTTCTTCCAGGCTGATCAGGCTCTGATAGAGATAAGCAAAATAATTCATGACCTGGACCTCAAGGATACGAAATTCATGCAATCCGAAACAGCGGGAATCGGGGGACTCATAACCGGACTGGCATCGGCTCATAAGTCTGATGAAGCGAGGCTTGAACGAGGCAGCGCAATCTTTGACGACCTTTACGAATACTTCCGGCGAAAAGCCTATTAGGGGAAGTTGTGGATGATGACAAAAACCAACACGAAAGCTCCCGTTGATTCAGCAAACGGCATCGATATGAATGGGAGTCTCGGCTCAGCCTTTAACGGCTTGTGTGCAGTCGGTTTCCTCGCACGAGCATCCTATGCTTTGGCCAGGACCCCAGTGTTGGCACTGTTCGCGGCCTCGCTGGGCGCCGGCCCCGAAGCAATAGGTTTCGCCGTTGCCATTTCGACGGTAACAGGAATCTTTTTCAAGATGCCCGCAGGGGTGCTTTCAGACATAATCGGCAGAACCCGAACCCTGTTCATGGGACTCATAGTGTTCGCATTCGTTCCGTTTGCCTATCTGTTTGTTTCATCGTACGAAGCTCTTGTGGTGGTTCGCTTTTTCCATGGCTTTGCGACTGCAATTTATGGTCCCGTGGCCATGGCCGTGATCGTGGGTATTGCAGGGGACAAACGCGCGGAGATGCTCGCCTGGTTTTCTTCAATAACTATCATTGGAAACCTTGTTGGTGCTCCTTTAGGAGGTTTCCTTTTGACATGGCTTTCCGGCGGGCACGATCCGAATCTCACTCATTTCCACATTATCTATGGGGTGGTTGCCGCTTTTGGTATGGCATCTCTGTTGATGGCGATGTGGGTGATGAAGGGCAAGTGGGACTCACCGAAACTTGAAAACGGTCGAACGCTGTCCGCTGTCTGGGGTCAATTCCGTACCGGCGTTCGCGAGATCCTGATGGATCGAAGAGTCTTGCTCACCAGCAACATGGAGGGTGTGCAAAACCTCTCAGTCGGTGCCTTGGAGGCATTCTTGCCGATCTATGCGGTGGTGATATGCGGTTTCAGCGCATTCCAGGCGGGATTGCTGTGGGGTGTACAGATCCTGGTAACGGTACTTTCCAAGCCTCTCATGGGGAAAATATCGGATCGGCATGGTCGGCGGAACCTGCTCTTCTGGGGGATGTTCGTCTGTGTAGTGCCTTTCGTGTTGATCCCCTGGTTTCAGGACTTCATCGTACTCATGGTCCTGTCGGCAATTTTCGGCCTTGGCGAAGCTGTTGTTACTTCTTCCGCCGCAGCTCTTGTTGCAGACTTCTGCAGAGACGACCATCTTGGGTCGGCTATGGGAACCTTTGGAACTATCTTCGATGTGGGGCACGCATCAGGTCCGATTCTTGCGGGTGCCCTCATTGGTCTTACGGGCTCCGGCACCGACTATCGCTTCTCCTTTGCGATTGTGGCAGCCCTGCTGGTGGTCGCTGCAATAGTCTTCCGAATAGGTGTCAGGGACGACTGCCGGCAATCAGTCTCATGAAAAGCTATTGTGGAACAAGAACACATTTCCTTATTTTCTCTCTACACTTATTTTCTCAGCCTTTGACTCCATGCAGGCTTTTCCTTAATATGCAAGGGACTATTGGAAACGTCCAAAAGCTTTTCAGATAATATTGATCTGGAGGAGCATGGAACCGATGAAACCCAGGGACAAAAAACTTCTCGACTTCTCCCGCCTTTGCAATTACACCACGGATACCTTAATTCTCAAACATGTCCTGGACAGTATAAGCGACAGCCTCATAGTTCTCAGCCAGGACGGTGATATCCTGTATTCCAATATGATGACGGAGCAGATACTTGGTTACTCATTTGAAGAATTGGACGAAAAAGGAATCGGACTTCTCTTCTTTACAAATGATGAGAACCGCGATTTCAACCAGATCTTTGTAGATGCCATCTTCGAGAAGAGTGTAAATAGTTACAGAGAAGTCGATTATCATCGTCCGGACGGTTCTATCAGGAGGCTGGCCTGTACTACTTCTTACCTCGTAATCGACGGTGACAATGTTACCCCGGTGGCCGGTTTCGTAGCCCTCTTCAAAGACATAACCGAAGTGTTCAATCTCCGGGTTTTAGAGAAGAAGCTGATCGAAGAGAAGCTCTTAAGCCTCAACAAGCTGGCAATGGGTGTGGCCCATGAAATCAGGAACCCTGTGGTGACCATCGGGGGGTTTGCTTCACGAATTATGAAGGGAATGGGCACTCCTCATGAGACCGGACAATATGCCCAAAGTATTCTTGAAGACGCCAGGAGACTCGAAAGGGTCGTCCAAGACGTGCAGAATTATTGTGATCTCCCAGTTATCAACCTGTCCAGGGGAGATCTTTCAGCAGCAGTTCGCCAGACATTACTCCAGATTATGCCCAAGGCTCAGCAAAAAAATATTTCCGTGAATCTTTCGGACCATATCCCTCATGATGTACTGATCACTTTTGATCCAGTCCTGATAAAGATGGCGGTAGTGAGCCTGGTGGATAACTCAATAGACTTTTCACCGGATGGGAAATCAGTGGAAGTTGCTCTCAGCATGGCTCAGGACGGTGTAACCATCGAAATTAAGGACTGTGGGTTCGGAATAAGCGCGAACGACAGACAATTCATATTTGATCCCTTCTTTTCTACGAAGACTCATGGTTCGGGAATGGGACTCGCCATTGTGGATAGGATCGTGCGGGAACACATGGGAAGAATAGACCTGGATTCCTTACCGGGCCTGGGCACGACGATCCGAATCATTTGGCCCGAGTTCTTGGAATAGAATTAAAGGCCCTATAGCAACTCTGGCACGCATTATCTCGGTCCAACCAAACGATGCTCACGAACGGTTTTCATTAAATCCGGGAAGTCTCTGTACCAACTCACAAAACGTTCGAGTCCCTGCCGTATGGAGGTCTCGGGTTGGAAGCCAAGTTTTTTACGCGCCTTGGATATGTCAGCATACGTTGCCACGACATCTCCAGGCTGGGCCGCGACCATCTGTTTTATCGCAGGCTTACCGGCAAGTTCTTCTAATATATCAATGAAATCTAGCAGTTCAACGGGGTTGTTATTGCCCAAGTTGATGATCTCATATCCGTCCAGGTCAATGGAAGTCAATGATGTCGTCACCCCGCTTATAATGTCATCTATGTAAGTGAAGTCTCTACGATTCATCCCGTGATTGAATACTCTTATCGGCTCGCCGTTCAGGATGTTTTCCAAGAATGACCAGTAGGCCATGTCGGGTCTACCCCACTCACCATATACGGTAAAAAATCTTAAACCGATTGTCTGCAATCCATAGAGGTGGTTGTAGGTGTAAGCTATAAGTTCATTGGCTCTCTTGGTCGCGGCATAAAGACTGACAGGAGTGTTTACTGGATCGTCCTCAGAGTACGGCAACTTGATGTTTCCGCCATAAACGCTTGAACTGGATGCATAAACAAATCTCTTTACCGAGAGAGACCTGGCGTTCTCTATCAGGTTGATAAATCCAGCCAGGTTAGACCTTTCATAAGTGTGCGGGTTAATAAGCGAGTACCTGACACCTGCTTGAGCCGCAAGATGACATATTATTTCGGGACGGTACTCCATGCAGCATCTCGTAGTGGAGCCTGTATCGGCAAGATCAATTTCAACCGGGAAGAAGTTGCCCCAACCACTGAGCATATCGGTACGGGCCCGTTTCAATTCAGCAGCATAGTATGCGTTGAAGTTGTCGATACCGACCACCGTATGTCCGGCCGCCAGCAGAGTTTTTGCAACATAAAATCCTATGAATCCCGCACTCCCTGTCACAAGGATGGTAGGCATTTTTTCTCCCGTCCAATAAGTGTCGCGTGATTGTTACAAACCCAATTCCGGTTGAGAAGAGTAGACAGCGTCCCGAAGCGATGTACCTCTTTTTACACGATAGGTATGGCCAGGGTAACCTTGGACCTTGACCTTGAGGAACTCTATACCTTCGCTCTCGATCAGTCCAAGTATCCAAGGCTCAAGGCAGGCAGCAAGATTATCAAGGTTGGAGATAAATGCCCAGCCGGCTGATAACAAGGTGCAAGGACAAAATATCGGGTATGGCAAGTGCATAGTTCAGTATTTTTATTTTATGGGGGCGCCCGGCGGGACATCGTTGTTGATTCGGCAGAGGATCGCTTTGCCGTTTTGAAGTGCCGCGGCCAGGACCATGCCGTAGCTCGTGCCGAATCTCATTTTCCTGGGCTTGAGGTTACAAACGACCGCGACGGTGCTGCCGACGAGATCGGAAGGGCTGTATGATGACTTGATGCCCGCAAAGATGGTGCGTCTTTCCTGGCCCAGGTCAACTTCCAGTTTTAAGAGTTTGTCCGAGCCCTCGACATCTTCTGCGGACAGGATCTTTCCGGCTCTGAGATCGAGCGCGGCAAAGTCCTCTATGGTTATTTCATCCTTGAAGGCCGGCGACTTTTCAGTCGAGGAAGCGTGCTTCTGCGTGAGGCTTTCCCTTGACGACTCGATCAACTTTTCCATGACTCCCGGTTCCAGGCGGTCCAGGAGTTTCTCGAATATGCCGATTGGCCGGTTTTCCAGATCGAACCCGGTGTCGTTCCACTTCAGGTCCCCGAGGCCGAGGATTTTCTCCACGTTCTTGCAATAGGACGGCAGGATGGGTTTGAGCAGTACCGTGAGTATTTTTATGCAGTTCACGACAAACGTCAGGTCGTCACGGCAACGCTCCGGGTCGGATTTGATACTGGTCCACGGAGCCCTTTGCTGGACAAAGTTGTTAGCCATGTCCGAAATGGAGAGGATGTCGCGGGTGACGTTATTGAAACGCAGGCTCAGGTAGTTTTCATGGACCCGGTTCACCGAAGCTTCGACGTCACGTATCAAGTCTTGGACATCCGCGGGAATTTTCCCCAGTGTTGATTCCAGCCTCTTGTTCAGGAAGCCGATGGTCCGGCTGACCAAATTCGTTATATTATTAATCAGTTCGGCGTTGGTGCGGTTGACGAACTCCTCTAGATTAAGATCGAGGTCGTCTATGGAATTGCCGAGTTTCGTCGCGTAGTAATACCGCAGATACCATGTGCTGAGACAATCAGCGAACAGCCGTGCCGTGATAAAGGTGCCCCTGCTCTTGGACATCTTTCGTGAATCCACGGTCAGGAACCCGTGCACATGGATGTGGTCGGGCAACCGGTATCCTGCCGCTTTGAGCATGGCCGGCCAGAAGAGTGTATGAAAGTACGCTATGTCCTTGCCGATAAAGTGATGGATTTCCACAGAGGCATCAGGGTCGATCCAGTAGTCTTCGCACGTGCTGTCGCTTCGGGTCTTGCAATAGTGTTCCGTGGCAGCGATGTACCCGATGGGGGCGTCAAGCCACACATAGAAATACTTGTCCTGTTCCCCCGGGATCTTGAAACCGAAATACGGGCCATCTCTTGAGATGTCCCAATCCTGGAGGCCCTGGTCGATCCAATTCTGGACGAAACTTCTTATTTCCTGTTGGAGACGGCCCGGTTCGGATGTCCACGCGGTGAGAAAATCATTGAAATCGATCAGCCGAAAAAAGAAGTGCTTTGAAGTGCGTAAAGTGGGGGGAGCCCCACAGATGGCGCACCGTGCGTCAAGAACTTCAGTGGGCCTGTACGTGGCCCCGCAGGACTCGCAAACGTCACCATACTGGTCCGCGGCACCGCACTTGGGACAGGCCCCCCGTATGAACCGGTCCGGCAGGAAGCGCCCGCAGGGTTCGCAATAGAATTGTTCGATATCCCGAACAGATACATGACCTTTTTCTTTGGCACGCGAGTAAATAGTTTCTGAGTGGTACTGGTTTTCGGGCGAATCAGTTGTATAGAACTCGTCGAAACTCACGTCGTATCGGGAAAAATCCTCCAGATGTCTTAAGTGAAATTCTTCGACCAGTTCCTGGGGGGTAATGCCCCTTTTGGATGCGTTTATCTCGATGGGGGTGCCATGGGCGTCCGATGCGCAAATATAAATGACGTCCTTACCGGTGAGACGCAGAAAGCGCACATAGATGTCGGTCTGAATGTACTCCACAAGGTGCCCTATGTGGATGTCTCCGTTGGCATAAGGCAAGGCGCTGGTAACAAGGATTTTCCCCAAGTTTTTCCCCCGATTTGTTTTGAGCTTGAGCGTGTCTGGCAAGGTACCCTATTCGCGCACAATTTCCAGGGCCTCGAGGTTGGGATCTTTTTCACTGTCGATCTTGAAGACCCTTGCTTTCATTACTATGGTTTCCATCTCCTTGAGCGAATCCAGGATACCGGCCTTGTCCTTTTTCATCCAGACTTTGTTGAGTGTTATATAGCTCACCCGGTCAGCAATGAGAAAATTCACATAGTCGTCCCCGAGGGGGCAGGGAAGATCGCCTTTTTTGTAGAAACGCACGGAAATGACAATTTCTTTGTTGAGATACTTGGAGGGGTTCTCGGTAAGGCCCACGATGGTCAAGTTTTCATCAAGGCTTTTATATATACCTCCCTTCAGGTACCTGGTCGGGATACATGCCGCAAGGGCGCAGGAGACAACCAAGATCGCTATGTGTTTTCCAAAATTTTTCATGCCGTGATCTTTCATGGCGATAAATGCGCAGTCGTGAAATATAAACGACCAGGGGAGGAAAGTCAAAAAAATTCAATGCCCGCAGGGCTGTGGCCACAATACGTAAGGAATGCCGACCGTGTCATTCTCAGCAAAACGCAGAAAAGAATCTTCCCTTATGCAAACAACCTTTTTGGTTTTCCATTCTATTTGACAAGTTGTTCGTG
>CAIXMD010000131.1 GCA_903920415.1 uncultured Desulfomonile sp. | reverse complement strand
CCCGGATAAACCCTCACATCGTACCAGTTAATATAGGGTTCTATTCCAAAAAATGTCTCAAACGTGGATATTTCCTTAAAGGTAAGAGCGTGTGTGTATTTTTCTTCAAACACGCTTCCTTTTGCTTCTTTAAATACTTCACTGAATATCTGTTTCCCCAGAACGTCACTGCTTTTTTGCAACAAAAGCTCTTCTGCCTGTTTGTTAAAGTACGTAAATCTCAATTGGTTATCAAGTGAAAAAAAAGCATCGCTGATACTTTCAAGCGTTGTTCGGTATCGCTTTTCGCTTGATTGCAGCGCCTCCTGCGCTACCCTGCGTTCTGAGATGTCCTGATGAAAAGCCAGATAGAACTGCTGACCACCAACGTTGACTAAACTTGCCGTGGTGCTGAGCGTAACAATATGCCCGTCTTTATGGTAATGCTCGACCTCAAAGCGGACAACCTCCCCGGCATTGATTCGTTGCATAACTTCAGCCCGTCCTTTAAACGCTCGATCATTGAGTACATCTAATTCTTTAATGTCGATATCCTTCAGCTCGTCAACAGTATAACCGTGCATCTCGGCGAAGGAGTTATTGACCTCAATTAATTTACCTTCCATCGACAGCAGGATGAGCCCTTCATTCGCCTTGTCGAACAAGTTGCGGTACAACAGTTCGCTCAGCCTTAAAGTTTCCTGGTCTTGCTTGCGTTCGGTAATGTCATCAGCGGTAACCATACACTGTTCCAGATTCTCGGTCATGATGCCAGTCAGTGAAACATACCTTGGGCTTTCACCATTCGTTACGAGTTTAACCTCGCAGGTTTCTTTGCTTTTGGTCTGAAATATTTTTTCAAGAAAGAGACTGAATATTGGTTTTGTATCTTCAGACAAAAAAAAACCAAACAGTCTGTTTTCCAGACCCCGCTTGTCTTTGCCTAACAACCTGGCACCGATGAGGTTCAATTCGAGAATTTCACCTTTGCCGGAAAGTGTAAAATACCCCAATTGCACCAGATCATGCAATCTGAGATACTTGTCGTTCGCAACTTCTGCCACAGCCCGTGCATGGCGGAGTTCATCATTCTGCAATTCCAGCTCAATCTGGTGTACCTGTAGTTCGTGGATTAGTCTGAGCGATTCCACTTCAGAAAATGGCGAAGCAGTTCCGGATGATTTCTTTTTCAACAATTCTTCAGCCTTCTGGCGCATAGAATTTTCCTTTGAGGGGTTGTTATCCATAACTTTTTTTATTGATTTTGGACCGGTAAAGTAAATCGGAATGTGCTTCCTTTTCCCTCTTCGCTCTCAACCCATATCTTGCCGCCGTGCTTTTCGATGAAATCCTTGCAAAGGAGCAATCCCAAACCCGTGCTGGGCTCTCCATCAGTCCCTTTTCGGTTTGTTTGAACATCGAGCCGGAATAAATCTTCGACCATCGTGCTGCTCATTCCGATGCCTGTGTCCCTGACGGAGATTTCAACTGAATTGCCGGATACCGTCTTTGCTGCAATGGAGACATTTCCGCCTTTTTTGGTGAATTTCATGGCATTGGAGGCCAGATTGCGAATGGTTGATGCCAGCATGTATTCATCAGCAAAAACTCCCAGATCTTCCTGGATTTCAAAGCTTATGCAAACTCCCTTTTTGTGAGCTGCATCCATTAGCGTGTGCATGCTTTCAACAATCATTGACTTTAACAAAAATGATTCAGGTTCAAAATTGGTTAATCCCCTTTGTGAACGTGACCACTCAAGCAGGTTCTCTAACAACTGAAAGAGATTGGTGGCCGAGTTTCTCATACTCACTGCGAACTTCAGAATCTCGCCCTGTGTCAAATCTGGTAAATCCTCAACCATTAAACGAGTAAATCCTAAAAAACCATTGAAAGGGCCCCTCAGGTCATGGGCGATAATTGAGAAGAACTTGTCCTTTTCTGCATTGATGTGTCGAAGTTCATCATTTTTAAGTTTTAACTCTTCCTCCGCCTGCAGGCGGTCGGTGATGTCGCGGATGGAAGCCAGTACAACCTCCCTGCCATTCATCATAAAGCGGCTGGCTGAAATATCTACCGGAAAAACAGTTCCATCTTTCTTTTTATGATATCGGACT
>CAIXMD010000130.1 GCA_903920415.1 uncultured Desulfomonile sp. | reverse complement strand
GTGCAAATTTCGATATATATGCATCAAGTGCCGGCACGAATCATGATCTCCACTGTGGAACGGGTGAAATTTCCATAGGCGGCACACGAGCGAATTGTGCCTCAGCCAGTGAAGCGGACCCGTCCTCGACCCAACAAATCGTGAAGGTGAATTATGCCTGCGAGTTTATGTTCTTCATCTACCACGACCAGAGCGGTGATCAGTTTATGTTCCATGATCTCAAGGGCTTCTGCAGCGGTGCTATCCTCACGAATTGTTAGCGGATCCGGAGTCATTAGGTCAATGGATCGGTATTGATGGATTTTTTCCCCCGAGCAGAGAGCCCTGCGAAGGTCTCCGTCGGTAATAATTCCGAGCAACTGGTCTCCGGATGTAACCAGAGTGAATCCAAGATTTTGCTCATTGATGCTGGAAAGGACCTCACTGAGGGTAGCCGCTTTCCCTATCTCTGGAATTGCCTTGCGGTCGAGCATCATGTCGCGGACGTTGAGGCTGAGAAGTTCGCCCAAACTTCCTGCAGGGTGATGCTTCAAGAAATCCTCCTTGCGAAATCCTCTTCGTATCATGAGAGCTACTGCCAGTGCGTCCCCTATGGACAACACCGCTGTGGTGCTGGCGGTAGGTGCCAAATTATGAGGGCAGGCCTCTCTAGGAACCCGACAGTCCAGTACGAAATCCGCCATTCTGGCAAGCGTGGACGAAACCGACCCCGTGATAGCTACTACAAGAGGTCCACGCTTCCTGATAGTAGCTGCGAGCGACGTTATTTCTGTTGTCTGTCCACTATTGGATATTGCGAGCAGCGCATCATCTCTTCCCACAATTCCCACATCTCCGTGGAGACCTTCCAGCGGGTGTACGAAAATGGCCGGAGACCCCGTGCTGGTCAATGTAGCGGCTATTTTTCGGCCGACTAGGCCTGATTTTCCCACTCCTGTTATTATTATCCGTCCCCGGAGCGAATAGAGCATATTCACGCATCGCTCGAAGGTTTCGTCCAATTGCTCCGAGACAGCACGGATTCCTTCAATCTCAATTTGAAGCACCTTACGAGCTACCTCGAGGGCAGACCCATTAAGATCACTGGTTTCTGGCGATTGCATCTGCCACCATTTCAACAACCCGGTTAACTTCGTCTTGATTCTCACCTTCCGCCATAACTCGGCACAACAGTTGGGTGCCGGAATAACGGACAAGTAGGCGACCCGAATCTCCAAGTCTCTTGCGTGCCTGATCCATAACCTTCTGTAATTCCTCGACGTCGTCCAGGTTTTTCCGAGAAGTGACCTCCACATTCTTCAAGATCTGGGGAAATTTTTTCACGCGTGCCGACAGTTCCGACAGAGGTTTTCCGGTATATCGCATCACTCTCATCACCTGAAGGGCCGCCAAGATTCCATCGCCGGATGTATTTTGATCCAGAAAGATGAGATGTCCTGACTGTTCCCCTCCGAAGTTGTAGCCATCACGACGCATTGCTTCAACAACGTATCTGTCCCCCACCGGTGTTCGTACAAGCGTTCCCCCCATGTCTCTTATTGCCAGATCAAGGCCTATATTACTCATGACCGTTGCAACAAGAGTATTTTTTCGGAGTTCACCCCTGTTCATCATGTCCCAAGCAATGAGCCCCATTATCTGGTCCCCATCAACCATATTGCCTTGCTCATCGGCAAAGATCACCCGATCCGCATCCCCGTCCAATGCAACCCCCAGATCGGCCCCGGTGAGCCGAACCTCCTCGCAGATTAGCTGAGGAAACAATGAGCCGCAATCCATATTAATATTAAGTCCATCAGGCCGCACACCGAGCGACTTAACCTCAGCCCCCAACTCCTCGAACACAAGTGGAGCCGCTTTATAGGCCGCCCCATTTGCACAGTCAAGAACCATGTTAATACCATCTAGAGTCATATCTCGAGGAAAAGTATTCTTGACGAAAACCACGTATCGTCCGAGCGCGTCATCAATACGAATCGCACGCCCGATCCTATCGGCAGTAGGGCGGATCTCAGCCAAATTGCTAGAGAACACCAGCTTTTCAATCTCGGCCTCAACTTCATCAGAAAGTTTGAAGCCCTCTCTTGAAAAAAATTTTATCCCATTGTCCTGAAAAGGGTTGTGTGATGCAGAAATCACCACGCCGGCATCACATCTCATGTTGACTGTGAGGAACGCAATTCCTGGCGTCGGCATCGGCCCGACAAGAAGCACATCTGCCCCCATAGAACAGATACCGGCTGATAAAGCTGTCTCCAGCATGTAGGACGAAATGCGTGTATCCTTCCCCACAAGTATCCTGGGCCGTTTACCGTGAGTTACAAAGGAGGGATGGGCAATGGCGCGACCCAGCTTGAGCGCGATTTCCACGGTCATCGGCTCCCTATTGGCAACACCTCGTACGCCGTCAGTACCGAAAAGTCTCTTGGACATATTCTCCGCCAGAGAACCTCACTGACAAGATAGCTGTTACTGCAGTATAATGGACACCTTGGTTCTAAGCCTCTCGAAGACGCAGACCTGCTCTTTAGACTTTCAATAAAATATTAATCAATCATAATATCATCCATTAATCCGTGGCACAACTTTTTCTTTCGAGTCCTAAATTTCCACATATTTTATATAAGATTTTAACTCCTAGCTCGGAAGGAAACAACCTCGTCAGGCTCAAAATTAAGCACCTAGCGAGGTGTTACTTGGAATGCTTTATAGGATTCTTGACCGAGGCAAGTGCATGTTTTCTGAGCCGGAACTCATTTCAATTACTGGCGTAACAGCGGATGGTTCTTCTCGGAAGGCCTTGTTTCTTTAACAGCTTCGTGCTAGTCTTTTTTCGCATACGGCGGCTTGAGAAATGTCGGCCTACTATCTTTTTGTTATCCGTGGGTATTTCTAGTAAATGCAATGAATTTTATTGAACCTGTCTTGGAGGTTGCTGCGGCCCACCGTCAGAGGACAGGGCGTCCGTTTGTAACCTTGAGCTATGCTCAAAGTCTCGACGGGTGTATTTCTGCCCGACCCGGCGTAGCACTCGCTTTGAGCGGCCGCCAATCCCTTAAACTCACCCACAAACTCAGGGCGGAGCATGATGCGATTCTTGTCGGCATAGGCACAGTGCTATCCGACAATCCTAGACTTAACGTCCGGCTCGTTGACGGAGACAATCCGAGGCCCATTGTCGTAGACAGCCGCTTAAGGCTCCCCCTGGATTGCAATCTTCTTACCCAGGAATCCGGTCGGCCTTGGATAGCGACGATAGAGAAACCGGACAAGAAACGCTCGATAGCTTTGGAAGCTGCGGGAGCATCGATCTTGACGCTGCCGTCAAATTCAAAGGGTCAGGTGAATCTTCACGCGCTTCTCGACAAGCTGGCTGGACTCGGTATTAACAGCCTGATGGTAGAGGGGGGCGCTCGTATTATCACCAGCTTCCTTTTGGAACGGCTCGCAAATTACATCGTTTTGACGGTCGCGCCTGTGTTGGTGGGAGGATTGCGAGCTGTGAGCGACTTAGGTCAATCTGATCCCGAAAATTGTCTGCGCATCAAGAATCGTGGCCACCGTTGGCTGGGCGAAGACCTTATCCTCTGGGGCCATCTCGCGACAGAACCAAACGACGAACAGTGATCGGTAAATGAATAGACATAGGGGCAAGGCTGGTCCGTGGTCATTCCCGCTTCAACTATTCAAGGAGTTGCATGAAGCGTCTAGTGCTCCAATTTACAGGACCTTATCAGACTTCCATACACGAGGAAACTTTATCAGGACCAGCACCCCATGAAGTCCTTGTCCAAACCCTCGTCTCTGCTATCAGTCCAGGCACCGAACTCCTACTCTACCGAGGCCAGTGGCCTGAGAATATCCCCGTTGATGAAACTATCCCGGCCCTGGCGAGAAAATTCGCGTTTCCTTTAAAATACGGTTACGCCGCCGTAGGACGTGTAGTTTCGGTGGGATCCGATCTCAACAGCGGCTGGCTGGGCAAAACAGTATTCTCGTTCAATCCTCATGAGAGCCATTTTACTGCCAACCCTGAACACCTGATCCAGGTACCGGAAACGCTGTCTCCAGAGGAAGCAGCTTTCTTGCCCAATATGGAGACCGCCGTAAGCTTTCTGATGGACGGGCGCCCCATGATCGGAGAACGAGTTGTTGTCTTTGGCCAGGGGGTTGTGGGACTACTCACGACATCACTCCTGGCAAGGTGTCCGTTATCCATCGTCGTCACTTTCGACAAGTATCCTTTGCGTCGCATAAAGTCCAGGGCTCTGGGGGCTAATGCGTCCTTGGACCCCATGGACCCGAAGACGAAGGACAGTTTAGCAGAATTGCTCGGGACTTCGATCCCGGAGGGCGGAGCAGATTTGGCCTATGAGCTTTCCGGTAACCCCTCTGCGCTGGATCAGGCAATTCTTGCTACAGGATTCGGCGGCAGAATTGTAGTCGGTTCCTGGTATGGCGGTAAACGAGCCGACATTGATTTTGGAGGACGTTTTCACAGAAGCAGGATTCACATTGTGAGCAGCCAAGTCAGCCGGCTGTCACCAGAGCTGACAGGACGTTGGAATAAGTCGCGACGGATTCTTTTGGCATTGAGGATGCTTGAGGATACCGGACCGGCCCACCTGATCACTCACCGAATCCCTATCCAGCAGGCTGCCGAAGCCTATGCCATTCTTGATCAATCCCCGGACACGGCTATCCAAGTGATTCTGACCTATGAGGAAAATTAATGATAAATAGTTTTTGCCAATCCCTTTACACTGTTGCTGTCCAGCGTGATTTCGTCGCCCGACATTTTCTGTTCGGAGGTGACTGGGGGCCTGAAAACCAGATTCATTCACACCATTACAAGATAGAGGTCAGATTGGAAGGAAGTGAGCTGGACACTCACGGTTATCTGGTTGACATAGTGGAAATAGAGAGCCGTATGGAAGAACTTGTCTCTTACTATCGCGACAAATCGCTTAACGATCTGCCAGAGTTCTATGGCCTTAACCCCAGCATAGAGCATCTCTCCAGGATTTTTTGCGACTCTCTTTTTGAGCGGATTCAGGAGTCAAATATTCTCGCTTTGACGATCAGGATCTGGGAAAACGACATTGCATGGGCCAGTTTCCGCCGGGAAAAGCCTTGAACTTGGGGCTGATCGTCTATGGGAGCCTGGAAACAGTTACGGGAGGATTTCTCTACGACCGAAAGCTCGTTGACCACCTACGATCCCGGGGAGACCGGGTACGGGTCTTTTCCCTTCCGTGGCGCAATTACGCATACCAGTTCCTCGACAATTTCTCTTTGCAACTGTTCCAGTGCCTGAGTTCGGAACGTCTCGATGTCCTGATCCAAGATGAACTTAATCATCCGTCTCTATTCATGATGAATCATCTGCTCAAAGCCAGGATACACTATCCCATTGTGTCCATAATCCACCACCTTCGGTCTAACGAATTATGGCCGGATTGGCAGAATAGATTTTACCGTCGAGTAGAGAAACACTTCCTCTCAACAGTCGATGGCTTTGTTTACAACAGCCTCACTACACGGTCTTCAGTGGAGACTCTTATAGGATCGTGCAAACCGTGCGTAATGGCTTACCCTGGTCGTGACTCTGTACAACCCGACATCACCAGGGTCCAGGTAGAGGAGCGTTCAAAGGTCCCGGGTCCTGTGAGAGTCTTGTTTGTTGGCAGCCTGATACCGCGCAAGGAACTGCACACGCTCATTTCCGCCCTGGACCTTCTGTCCAGGGAGACCTGGCGACTGAATGTCGTCGGCGGCCTAGATACAGACCCTGATTATACAAGAGGCATAAAATATCAAATTGAGCAGAAACACTTGGAAACCAATATAAGATTACTTGGTACGCTCACCGGGTCGGATCTGGCAGCTCAGTATTCATACAGCCATATTCTAGCCGTGCCTTCTTCCTATGAAGGCTTCGGAATAGTATACATTGAAGCCATGGGGTTTGGGCTGCCTGCTCTGGCCTCGACAGCAGGTGCCGCCCAGGAGATAATATCCCATGAGCGCAACGGTTTTCTGGTCAACCCTGGCGATACGAGATCGATTGCCGAGCACATTGATGGAGTGTACCGGGACAGAAAAAGGCTGGGCCAAATGAGCTTAGCAGCTCTCGATAGGTACTCAGAACACCCAACCTGGTCAGAGAGCGCTGAAAATACGCGGGAATTTTTCATGGAAATGGCGGCCGGTAAGAATAGTACAGACTCCCGGGTACTGTATCCTAATCAA
Organism: uncultured Desulfomonile sp.; assembly: GCA_903920415.1. Taxonomy (GTDB): domain Bacteria; phylum Desulfobacterota; class Desulfomonilia; order Desulfomonilales; family Desulfomonilaceae; genus CAIXMD01. Next base: position 2,929 of record CAIXMD010000130.1, on the reverse strand, counting down.
AACGGCTAATAGAATGATAAATGTTCAGACAAGAGACCAATGATTCTGGTAAGCTAGGGGTATGGCAACCCATGTATCGCGATTCTGATTACACATTCACACGTTATCTGTCGGCAAAAAAAACCGTGGATGACCGTGCGCTTAACCGCAGGGTATGGGACAGACTGAAACAAGAGCTATCTTCATGTTATAGCGGAAACCGGATCAAGATTCTCGAAATAGGAGCCGGAATAGGCACTATGCTCGAACGGTCGCTTGAATGGGACCTTTTTGGATGTAGTGAATATACGGCATTGGATGCCATGCCGGAAAACATATCTGAGGCTCAAAGTCGTGTACCCACGTGGGCTTCATGTCTTAGTTACTCGATTGATGACCTCGGTCGAAATCGATTTCGTCTCAGGCACAGCCACAGGGATATTATGGTCAGGCTGGAAACTGCCGACATATTCGAATTCATGGATAGCGACCTCAGCGATACCCCATGGGATCTTCTTATCGCCAACGCTTTTCTGGATCTGGTCGATGTCCCTTCTACCTTGCCGAAACTGCTGGCTCTCTTGAAGCCAGGTGGACTTTTTTACTTCACTATAAACTTCGATGGAGGGACTATTTTCCAGCCCGACATAGACCCGCAGTTGGATACCCATATCAAAGCCCTGTATCACAGGACAATGGACTGCCGAATCGTTGCCGGCAAGTCCTCGGGTGATAGTCGGACCGGCCGGCATTTCTTCGAACACGTCCGTTGCTCGGGAGCGGAATTGCTAGACGCAGGTTCTTCAGACTGGATAGTCTTCGCGGGTCCGGATGGCTACCCCGCTGATGAGGCATTTTTCTTACACTTTATCGTCCACACAGTAGGTTCAGCTCTCGCAGGTCACCCTGATCTTGATTCAAAACGCTTGGCGGAATGGATCCGGTATCGGCACGCCCAAATAGATAACGGGACCTTGGTATATATTGCCCATCAAATGGATTTTCTTGGTCGTTACAAAGGTGTAGCGCGCACATAAGACTGCTTTCAAGGTGCCTTTAAGATTTCCACTATTTCCGGCCGGCCCCTCTCGGAAGCCAACGCTAGAGCAGTTTTACCTTCCCAGTCCTCCGCTGTGACATCGGCCCCAGCAACCAGGAGGAGTTTTATTACAGCCTTGCGGCCGTTTTTTGCGGCCAGAATCAAGGCAGTGCCGCCTTCGCTGTTCCTGGCATTTACGTCACCATTCTTCGCCACTAGGAGCTTTACTGTATCGGCATGTCCATTCTGAGCAGCCAGAATCAGGCCTGTATTACCGTCCTTATCTTTGGCCTGGACATCGGCCCCTTTGGCCAGGAGAAGTCTCACAACTTCACTTTGACCGTTGTCCCCAGCAGAGATCAGCGCGGTACTTTGATTTTTGTTCCTTGCATTGACATCAGCATTATTGCTTAACAGAATTTTGACTATTTCGATCCGACCACCACGACCGGCAAGAATAAGCGCCGTGTTGCCATCCCTATCCCTGGCTTGGACGTCAACTCCAAGGGCCAAGAGGGTTTGCAGAATTGCACCACGGTCGGCACCGGCCGCAGCGAGCAACGCAGTTTCATCATGAGCGATTCTTGCATTTACGTTTGCACCCTTCGATGCCAGGAGTTTCACCAGTTCCAAGTTGCCCAGACCGGCTGCCAGAGTCAAAGCAGTGTCACCAGAAGACGTCTCGGCATCAACGCTCACTCCCTGGGCCAATATTCTTTTAACTTCTCGAATATCCCCGTGGAGCGAGGCTATAACAAGCTCTCGCTCAAGGTTGCCCCCGCTTGTGATCTTAATAGTCGCTCCTTTTTCAAGCAGAAGCTTTACCACCGGGGAGTGGCCGCCGCGAAATGCTTTTGTAAGAGAATTTGCGCCTTCTAAATTTTCGGCATTAACATCAGCTCCCCAGTTGAGAAGAAGTTCCACCACTTTAAAATGCCCACCCGCGCAAGCAAGAGTGAGCGCAGTATCGCCTGTATTTGTCCTGGACTTGATGTCCCCCCGTTCATCGAGAAGCATTTCGACAACTTTCAGATGTCCATTCCGAGAAGCTACAGCCAGAGCGTTCCCGCCATCCATATCCTTAAGGTCGACGTTTGCTCCGGCTGCCATGAGCAGCTTGACAACCTCTATGTGACCATTTTCGGACGCTCCCAACAGAGGGGTTGAGCGTGAATTGTCGGCAGCATCAACTTCAGCCGCTTTGGACAAGAGTAGCTTGACGATTTCAGGGTAGCCCTTTCTTGAACTGATGATAAGGGGCGTAGTATTGTCTTCGTCCCTGAGATCAACATCTACCCCCTGAGCCAGAAACTTCTCAACCTTTTCGAGTTCGCCCGACCATACGGCCTCCACAAACTTTTTCCTCAGTTCGGACTCTGGCATCCTGGGGCCTACAAACGACAGGGGAAATGCTCCCACAACCGTTCCCTCAAATTGTGGATGCTGTCGTCCCCCCGTGTCATCCTTGGTGCGATTATAGGCATACTCGTAGGCCTCATTAAGAGTGACCACACCATCATGGTCTTTATCTGCCTTGCCCTTCAGACCTTCTAAGAGGTTATGGGTAAACACGCTGTTCTTGCCGTCCGGCAGCTCCCAGGAGAGCTGTCCGTCTTTTGCTGAGCTTATTATGGCCCTGCCCGATGAATTACGAGCCTCACGTAAGAATAGATCAAGAGATGGGTTCAACGCCTTGGGCTTCATTTGTGAAAAACCCCCTGCGTGACATGCGTCTGCAATGATGAGAGCCCGTTCTGCGCTAATGCCTTTTAAAAATTCGAGTCCGCTCATTTTGACGCCTGTGGTACCAATGTAGTCTGATTCGGAATCGTATGAGAGAAACAAGAATTCCTTCGGCCTCATAGGATCAAACGCACCGTGGCCGCTAAAAAACAGTATAACTGTGTCATC
>CAIXMD010000129.1 GCA_903920415.1 uncultured Desulfomonile sp. | reverse complement strand
TGTACCCGGGCTACCGGATAAGCGGTCGGAAAATCTACTAGAATAACCAGCTATAACTCAACCCCGCGATAAGAGCTTCATGACGAGTGCTAGCACTTGGAATGGGTCTTTAGATACACGTATCCGCCGCGAACCGGAGATCGCAAAAGTCTGGTAGATAGAAAGCCTAGCGTGCAAGCACGTTAGCGAGCTTCGGCATAGAAGGTGGATACAGTTTTGGGACGGTAGGCTCGGAGATCGGGTAAAGTGGGGAGCATCGAAGAGAACGCCAGGTAAAGCCCCAGGAAAGCCCCCAGTAATCCCGATATAACAGCGCAGAACACAAGTACTGGTATGCCTGCCCCTGCCCATACGAGGAAGGTACTGATTCTAAGGGTCTTTCTCATTTTGCTTTTGCGCAAGATCCAATTTCCTCTGTGTCGGTTCGGGGGGGCTAGGCTAAACAATTATCCAACTATCGCACTCTATGATAGGAGGTCCAGGCCGTCAAGAAAAGGCGCACAGATTTTCTGTTGTGATTATGCCAATAGTCTTGATCAGCCCCAAAAGCTGGGCTACACTGCTTCTCACAAACGGCACGGTAGGGGAGAGTTTTTTGCGTATAGGTCAGGGATTCGATGCTCACAGGCTTTTGCAGGGCCGTAAACTTATCCTCGGGGGCGAGGAGATAGACTTTCCAAAAGGCCTTGAGGGACACTCCGATGCAGATGTTTTGACCCATGCAGTAATAGATGCCATATTGGGAGCCGCAGGGCTAGGAGACATAGGCATGCATTTTCCGGATAGCGACCCTGCCTACAAAGGAGCATCGAGTATCAGTATGCTGGAAGTCGTCTCCGGAAAAATTCGCACCATGGGTTTTCGAATCTCAAACCTTGATGCAACTGTTTTCGCCGAGTATCCCAAAATCGGACCCTATAGGGAAGCCATTTCAGACAATCTGGCGAGGGCTACCGGCATCGCTATGAACAGGATCAACGTGAAAGCTACAACGACTGAGAGACTCGGTTTCACCGGGCGTGGCGAGGGGATTGCCGCATCGGCCATAGCTCTGTTGGAAGAAATCCCCATTCACGAGGCTCAAGACTGATTGTACTCACAACTACTGCAGACCTGGAACCGCATCAACCTCCTAGAGTAACGCTGAAAGTTTGTTCTGAGTTTTGGACAAACCCTACTGTAGCTTAATTGTAATCGAGGGAAAGAGTTTTTGAAAAATTGATGAGGAGAAATCGATGGGCTTAAGGATTTACAATACACTTACCCGACAGAAACAAGAATTCATACCTATCCAGCCCATGAAAGTCGCTATGTATGTCTGTGGGGTAACTGTTTACGACATGTGTCACATTGGCCATGCCCGCTCCATAGTCCTCTTTGACGTTATCTACCGATACTTGATGAGCAAAGGGTATAAAGTCATTTATGTCCGGAATTTCACCGACGTGGACGACAAAATAATAAACAGGGCCAAACAACTAGGAGAAGATTGGAAGAGTTTGGCTGAGCGGTTTATTGGAGAATTCTACATTGATATGGACTCGCTCGGTGTACTTCGCCCAACTTTTGAACCTAAAGCTACAGAACATATAAAAGAGATTCAAAATCTTATTGGCAAACTGATCGAAGGAGGCCACGCATACGAAGTCGGTGGAGATGTCATGTTTTCAGTCGATAGCTTCCGCGGGTATGGAAAGCTGTCTGGAAAAAGGATTGAAGATCTCATTGCCGGAGCCAGGGTAGAGGTCGACGAGAAGAAGGAAAATCCGCTGGATTTTGCTCTTTGGAAAGGAGCAAAACCTGGGGAACCTTACTGGGACAGCCCGTGGGGACCTGGTCGTCCCGGATGGCATATAGAATGTTCTGCCATGAGCATGCATTATCTGGGCGAACATTTCGATATACATGGTGGAGGGGCTGACCTAGCCTTCCCTCACCACGAAAATGAGATCGCCCAGTCGGAAGCCGCTACGCAAGGACATTTCGCCAGATACTGGATTCACAACGGTTTCGTCAACATTCGTTCAGAGAAGATGTCCAAATCATTAGGTAATGTGCTCAATATCAGGGATATCCTGGCACAAGTCCACCCCGAGGCCCTCCGCTTGTTTCTCTTTTCGAGCCATTACCGAAGCCCTTTAGATTACAGCGAGAACTCCATTAGAGAAGCGTCTGTAGGGCTTGAGCGACTTTATGGGGCGATGGCTTCACTAAAGGGACTGCTACTGTCCGGCGGCACCGGCCGGGATTTGCCGGACGAACTCATCGGGATCAGTGACCGATTCTCCGAGGCCATGGATGACGACTTCAATACTCCTCGCTGTCTGGCCATCCTCTTCGATGCGGCCAGGGCTATTAATAGAATGTCTTCCGATTCTGGGTCGTTGCCTGAGTCCACCCCCTCCCGTGAACTCCTTTCTGAGGTGGACGCTGTGATCGTCAGACTTTCTAGGGACATTTTGGGATTGCTGCAGGAGGATCCAGAAACGTTTTTAGAAACTTTACGAAGGTCCGCGGCGAAACATCTTAAAATTGGTGAGGATATGATTCGGGATCTCATTGTTCAACGCGCTTCGGCGCGAAAACAAAAAGATTTCCAGAGAGCAGATCAAATCCGTAATGACTTGGCTTCCCAAGGAATCCTCCTCGAAGACGGCCCCTCAGGTACCACATGGAAGGTGAAAAATTCTCATTAGCCCCTGCTTCAGACGAGAATGGAGGAGTCTGGATGGGGGATTCTTATGCACCAATAATTTTTCAAAACCGAGGAATCCCGGCGGAGGAGGCATTCCGCCTGCCTTACCGGAATCAATTAGAAACGGTATTATAGCTACAATTCCTGAGACGCGAGAAAGACCTTGGAGATCCAAGTAGAGAATCTCAAATATGTTTATAACCCTGGAACCCCGTTGGAAACTGTTGCCCTCGAGGGCATAAGTTTCACTCTTTTTGCGGGAAAAATTGTCGGCATTCTTGGGGAAAGCGGTTCAGGCAAGACCACGCTTATCAGAACCTTCAACGGACTCCTTGAACCGACACGCGGAAAGGTAATGGTTGATGGTATTGACACTCGATCCTACGGTCAGGAACTCAGACGTAAGGTTGGCCTGGTTTTTCAGCGACCAGAACGCCAACTCTTCGAGGAAACGGTATACCAGGATATCTCGTTCGTTCTGAGGCGTTTTTCAAAACTGTCTCAAGACGAGATTTACCATCGGGTCGAACAAGCAGGGCGTCTCGTCGAATTGAATGTGGAGGTGTTGGGCGGGCGCTCT
>CAIXMD010000128.1 GCA_903920415.1 uncultured Desulfomonile sp. | reverse complement strand
CGGATTTCAAAAAGATCCCTGAAGTATACCTGAAGTTGGCTGATGCGTCTTTTAACCAGGGCTCCTATGAAAAGGCCGCTTCCCGATATCTCCAGTTCGTGGAACTTTATCCTGCGGAGAAGGAAGTGCCTCGTGCTAAATTCCAGATAGCCATGTGCTACTTCAACCAGATCAAGAACATGGATCTTGATAGTAGGGCAGTAAAACTTGCGCTTGATTCTTTCAAACTGGTCGCCGATGACGCTAACGCTGGAGAGTGGGGCAAGAAGGCTGATGAGAAAGTCAAGGAATGCTTAAAGAAGCTTGCAGAAAAGGAAATTTATAAAGCGCAAACCTATTTAAGCGTAAGCAACTACACGGCAGCTCGACTGGCTGCCAAGAGAGTTTTAGAAGAATTTCCCAAGATGGGGTATGACGATAAGGCCCAAGAACTCATAAAGAAACTGAAGGGCAAGTAGGATATCAGCAGAGGTTGCTACACCCCGCATCGCTATGCCTTTCCGCAAGAATGCTCCTGTAGCTCTTTACCGAGACTTGGCCGGGGATTGCCCCTTTGGCCCTTCGTACATCCTTGACGTCAGCCACCATAACCTCCACTTTGCCCCTCTTCCGTGCCTTGGAAAAATAAACCGCCAAACCTGCTGCGAAATTAAGGTCCTTGTTGCAGACAGATCCTCCGGGACTGTGAGGTAGGATAACATGGGCTCCAGGGAAACCCTTGGCGTGTAGCCAAAGATCGCCCTTGCGAGCTTTTTTAATCAAGATGAAATCATTGCCCTTGCCGCTTTTCCCAACCAAAACTATCTTGCCCGATGGCGTTCGAAACTCACGGAACAGATTGGACACACGAGCTGCCTCGTGATTCTTTCTTGTGAGACGTCCGGACTTCCCCTTGTCATCAGCGGGCGATAATTCCGGCAAGTGTCGTTCCAGTTCCGCCTGATTAGCAGACTCTTCTACGAAAAAAAGGAGGTCTTCCAGCGCTCTCTTTTCTTCGAGGGTATCCTGCAGCCGCTGTTGTACGAATTGCTCTCCCCGTCTGCCTTTAGCTGCCTTTGCAAAAATCCGATTCATGTTTGCCACTGCGTCAAGAGCCGGGTTCAGCTTTATGGTCCTCAGACTCTGGGAATTCCAATCCTGAAGATCTATACTCTCCATTCCTTTCTTCACAGTGGTCAAATTGGCCTTCAGCAATTCTCCTCCTTCCTGGAGAGCGGCAAGTAGTAGTAGTCTGTTCCTGTCTGTTTCAATTTTCATGGTTCGGCGTTCAAGCGAGCGAATTCTTGTTTTTAGTGGTCCAGCCACTTGCTTCTTAAGTGCGTCAAGAATCCCCGATTGCAACACTGGTCTGAAAAAGGCGTCTGCTGCTCCATTCATTGTGCTGAAGGTAATATCTTTAGGGGAAACCACTCGGAGAGCCAAGCGCCTTTGCCCATCCGTTCCAGTGCTTATAGCAGGTTGAATGTGTCCCATTTCGGTGTGCTTAAAATCAGAGGGAACAGCTGGCCTTACTCGTTCGGGCGGCGGTGAGTAGTGGCAGCCCGGCAATACAATTCTCCTCCCGGTCTTTTTTTCCGGGATACGATGGAGGCAGTCCATAATCAGATTCGAGGACCTGTCAATGAGGAGTATGTTGGAATCTCTCCCGAGAAGCTCCAAAACGAGGTTTCTCTCGACAAGGTTTTCTTCGTGACCCCGTAGTGCTCTTATGGTAACAATGCGGTCATTGTCGGCAGGCTTGACTTCAATAATTCTTCCCCCCTGGAGATGGGCTCTCAAAAAAGCGCAAAATCTTGGAGGTCTGGGAGGATTAGGGATCTTGAGGTCGATCAGATGAATACGACCGAGCTTTGGGTCCGAGCTTAAGACCAGCATTTTTTCCCCGCCACCCAGGACCCTTATTCGCAGGACTATCTCGCGAGGTAACGGCTGGTGGATCTTGTTGATGAACCCGCCGGGGAGAATTTCGTTTAGCTCAAGAGCCACTTTCTGAAGAATCGCCAGGTCCATGGGTCTCCCGCCATGTTAAACGAACAAGTGCTAATCCCTGCTTTTTTCAACGGCTGATGGAATTGAAGAACCTGCCCAGGAAAGGCTGGACAATACGCACAGCGTCGTTTGAACATAACTCGTGGCAGCAGAAGCACGAGATACACTTCCCACGATCTATAACCGTCATACCGTTTTTTTCGCTGATTGCTTTGGGTGGACAATGCGTGAGACAGATTCCGCAATTTCGGCAAGCGGATGAATCAATGTGTGGCCTGGTGATCATATGGTTTTCAAGGAATCTCCGGACCGGGTTCCTGTTGGAAAGGTTCCACATCACGGTCATTGACTTAGGCGCTTTGAAGTCATTTAAAGGAAAACCTTCAAGCTTGTCACCTACCTGGGTGATCCCAGCGATTTCCGCTATCCCTAAGCCCAGAGTTTGTCCGATGACACAGGTACGGAGAGCATCTACGGGGAATCCCACCAGTCCGCAAATTATCGAGTCAAGAGCCACGGGATCCACAGAGGCCCCTATGATGCCAACATGGCGAGGTTCACCACTATTCGGGCCATTACCCTCCATGGCAAGGATCCCATCTATGATATTAAGAGCAGGCCGAACCTTGTCAAAAATCTGAATCAGTACTGTCGCAAAGCTATCGAAATCTTTTCCCGCGCGCAAATGCCACGACGCTTTATCCGTACCGATTACTGTTCCAAAAAGGTTTTTTACCGCCAAAGTCAGGACCATCTGGCAATGGGTTTTCAGCTTGGGCAGGTTTAATACGGAATCAAATTCGAAAACCTCACGTGCCAGGTCAATGCGCCGGAAAAGTTTTCCTTCAGGGAAATCCAGGGAAATCTTTTCCGAGAAGGGCACTGCCTGAATCCCCATTCTTTTCATAAACGTGTCATAACCGCATTTTGACAGTAATTTGGGAAGATTTCCCAACGGTGGACTGTCCCCAATGAATACCAACGCCCCACAGTCCAGTACCATTGAGGCAACGGCCTCCACAAAAGCAGGGTGGGTTACAACCGCTGATTGTGGACCGGCGGATTTGAGTAGGTTCGGTTTCAGGAGAACCCGGTCTCCACGTTTAACAAACGAGCTGATTCCCCCAAGATCATCTATGGCATTTTTAAGGGCATTGCCCAACTGGAGAGGGAGGTAGTCGTCACACTTTCTGATCGCAACAAACGGTTTCATAATAGCTTTTTAGCACTTATCAATTTTGGGGTAAAGCGCGGTTTTCCCGAACCGTGATTATGCTCAATAGTCCCCGAGCTAAAATTTTGATAGAATTTTTTTTTCCAGATAGGGATTTACTCTTGACCTAAGAAAATTTTTCGTTATAGTTTTGTTAAGGTCTAGAGTTATCTAACGACCTGGAACCTTTATTTGTGTTGTTGACCAAAAATATACCGCCTGGATCCATTGGACCGGGACGGGAGGACGCAAAGAGTGGATGAAAAACGCCTTCCGACCGGAAGGTTTTTTTTTTGGAAAATTTGCTATGGAGACGTTTCGTTCATTAGCACAGATGAAAGAGTGGTCCAGGGCCCAGATTACCCGGGGGGAGACAATCGGATTTGTTCCTACCATGGGTTATCTCCACGAGGGGCACCTCGGCCTTATGCGCCGCGCCCGTTCAGAAAATAGCCGAGTTATTGCCAGCATCTTTGTCAACCCGACGCAGTTCGGGCGGAACGAAGATTTTGGCAGTTACCCAAGAGATCCTGAATCCGATTCTCTCAAGTGCCGACAGGCCGAAGTAGATGTTCTGTTCATGCCAGAAACACAAGACGTCTACAATCATGAGTTCCAGACTTATGTTGATGTCGAAAGGGTTTCCAAGCCTCTTTGCGGCAAATCACGACCGGGGCATTTCAGAGGAGTGGCCACTGTTGTTCTCAAGCTCTTCAATATGGTCTACCCCTCCTCGGCCTATTTTGGCGCCAAGGACTACCAGCAACTTCAAGTAATTCGGAGCATGGTAAAGGACCTGAATCTTGACGTCCGTATAGTGTCGTGTCCAACCCTGCGTGAGGATGACGGTCTGGCCATGAGTTCTCGCAATTCTTACCTAGCCCCGGCAGAAAGGGCGCAAGCTGTTTGCCTATTCCAGGCTTTGCAGATTTCCGGTGAGTTATTCAGAAACGGTGAGAAAGAGCCCATGAAATATATTGAGGCCATGTCGGGCCGGATAATCAGAGAGCCTGATGCCGATCCGGATTACATAAGCCTTGTTCACCCTGAAACTCTCGAGGACTTGAACGTGGTGGATGAAAGCTGTTTGGCAGTATTGGCGGTTCGCATAGGTAAAACGAGACTCATCGACAACATGCTGTTTGAGGGCCGTGCCTGAGATACCTGATTCGTCTGGTTCTCGGTGCAAACTTCTTCAACAAAACCGCAATTTTATTTCGCAGGAGGAGAGACATGTTGCGGACAATGCTAAAATCCAAGATACACAGGGCAACCGTGACCGAGGCCTGTATAGATTATGAAGGCAGCATCACCATTGATTCGATCTTACTGGAAGCTGCAGACATCCTCGAGTATGAACAAGTCCAAATTTACAACGTGTCCAATGGGGAGAGATTTGCCACGTACGTAATCAGAGGCAAACCGGGCACCGGGGTAATATGCCTGAATGGCGCTGCGGCCAGAAAAGTTTCCGTAAAGGACCTGGTAATTATCTGTTCTTACGTAGTTATGGAAAATTCAGAATGCGCCGTCCACAAATCCCGAAACGTCTTTGTGGATTACAAGAACAAAATAGTGAAGAAGGATTGAATTGGTAACATAGGTGATCCTCTGGCACTTACGGGGGAAAGGTGGCCCGGGGGCATGCTTCATCGGCCTTTAGATAAGCGAGCGGGGGAAGCTACCCCCAAACCCCCTCTCTTTACACTCTTCCTCTAGCAGTTCATATGATAATTTAAATTCCCCCTTTGAACCGGATTTTCCCCCGTGGGTATAGTGATCAGTGGGGGTTAAGAGACTGAGATAAGAAGATAAAATGTTAATCGAGTTTGAAATTGAAAAAAACAATAAGAACTTGAGGCCGTCGGCCTAAGCTTTCCGGCTCCCTATTTCTTTGTCGCGTCAGCCTTTGCTGTTCGTG
>CAIXMD010000127.1 GCA_903920415.1 uncultured Desulfomonile sp. | reverse complement strand
TGGGCCGAGAGGGAATCCAGATACTCGGCGGATACGGCTTTTCAAAAGAGTATCCAATTGAGCAATACACTCGTGATTGTAAGATACTCTCAATATGGGACGGGACCAATTACATCCAATCGCTTGACTTGGTAGCAAGAAAAATATTGGCGGATGGGGGCCTCGCTTTTACAGACTGGGTTGATGAAGTCAAAGAATTTTCACGCGTAAACTGCTCTACTATAGGATTTACTGATGATCTGAATCTCTTGAGAGAAGCCGTCGATGTGATTATTGATATGAGCCGAAGATTTCCTCAACTCTTTAATAACAATGACAATCGACTCATCTGTCTCTTCTCAACAAGGTTTTTGGATTGCTGCGCTGAAGTCGCCATATCGCATCTGTTAATGGAACAGGCGCTTATAGCTTTGGAAAAATCTAAAAGCGTCAAAACCGAACACCCTGACCACTTCTTTTACCGGGGAAAGATTGCTACAGCTCGCTATTATCTGAGAAATTTTCTGCCCAGTGTTTTTGGAAGGGCCAGGATGTTCCAACTGGAAGATCTTAGCGCAGTCGACATACCTGAACTTTGCTTGTGAAAACAGCGAACAGGGATAAATCTGGAAAAATATTCCATTATGTGATGACATGCGTCGCTTGATTAGATTTGAAAAAACGATAATAACCGTCATTTCTCCAATCAAAGTAATCACTCCTCAGGAGAGAACATGTTTGAGAATTATTTTACCGAATCCCATGCCATGCTTCGAGATTCCGTTAAGAAGTTTGTGTCAAGGGAGATCACCCCTTATGTTGATAAATGGGAAGACGAGGAGTTATTTCCGCGTGAACTCTATGAGAAGGCTGGAGCAGCGGGCTTTCTAGGAATAGGCTCCCCAGAAGAGTTCGGAGGAGTTCCATGCGATTTTTTTCATGAAATAGTGTACGTCGAAGAAATAATCCGAAGTGGCTCGGTGGGCCTCGCCTCAAGTCTCGGATCATGCAGCATCGCTTTGCCCCCTATTCTAGCCTTGGGGACTCAGACGCAGAAAGAAAAATTCGTTCCACCTGTGTTGAGTGGCAAAAAGATAGCCGTTCTAGGAATAACAGAGCCAAGTAACGGTTCTGATGTTGCGAATCTTCAGACACGAGCACTTAGAAACGGTGATCAATATATCGTCAATGGCGCAAAAATCTTCATAACCAGCGGGACTCGAGCCGATTTTGTTACTACGGCAGTACGTACTGGCGGGCCCGGAGCAAAGGGAATTAGTCTTCTTATCATAGAGAAAGGTACCCCTGGATTCACAGTTTCTAGAAATATAAAAAAGATGGGCTGGCATGCATCTGACACTGCTGAGCTTTCCTTCATAGACTGCGAGGTCCCGGCAAAGAACCTTTTAGGAGAAGAGAACAAGGGTTTTCAGGGGATTATGAGTAATTTCGAACGTGAAAGGATCTATCTGGCGGTTGAGGCGCAGACAGTAGCAGAGATGGCGCTCGAAGAGTCGATCAAATATGCTGGACAGCGTATTGCTTTTG
>CAIXMD010000126.1 GCA_903920415.1 uncultured Desulfomonile sp. | reverse complement strand
TATGACACGGCATATTTCGATAAGACCCCAAAATTCCTTCATTATTCCCCTAAGGTGGGGATAATAACCTCATGCGAATATGATCATGCTGATATTTACGATACCGTGGAAAATATTCAGGATCAGTTCCTTCGGTTTGCCGAGCTGATTCCTTCAGACGGCTATCTCATTGCCTACGGCGAAGATCCTCGGGTCAGTAAGATTGCAGCGGGGTCCAAAGCTTCCCTTAGGACTTATGGAATGAACTTCGGCGCTGATTGGACAGTGGCTGATCTTATCGACACTCAGGATGGAGTGACAGCGACCATTCTCAGAGACGACCGTATCGTTGCCAAGGGAACCTTGCCGGTCATGGGTGCTCATAATGTATTGAACGCTTTGGCAGCCATAGCTGCGGCAGAAACAGTTGGAGTGGAACCAAGACGGGCTTTTAGATCTCTGCAGTCTTTCAAAGGTGTGGCACGGCGGCAGCAAATACTGGGAGAGGAATCCGGCATACTGGTCATAGATGATTTCGCACATCATCCAACCGCTGTGAGAGAAACCTGTGCGGCTATGAAGTCCAGGTTTCCCGACAGGCGCGTTGTGGCGGTGTTTGAACCGAGAACCAACACCAGTAGGCGTTCAATTTTTCAAAAAGCCTACATACAGGCGTTTCTCAAAGCAGACATCATAGTATTGAGAGAACCTGCCGATCCTGAGAAATTTCCTGAAATTGACAGGTTCAAGTCATGGATGTTGGCAGCAGATCTGAGGTCTCAGGGCAAGGATGCACATGCATTCAAAGATACGGAGGGAATACTCGACTTTCTTTGTAAATGGATCAGATCAGGCGATGTTGTGCTGTTAATGTCCAACGGTAATTTCGACAGGCTGGGGAGCCGACTAATGACGTCTCTCAAGGAAAAGGCAGAATGAAAGAAGCGGCACTTTATGAAAAACTTGGATCTGGTTCCGTAAAATGCCATCTCTGCCGGCACGGATGTAACATCGATCTTGGGAAAAAGGGTGTCTGTGGTGTACGTGTCAACCAGGAAGGGGCCCTGTACAGCCTGGTCTATGACAAAATAATCTCCACCAATGTTGATCCAATTGAGAAAAAGCCCCTCTTTCACTGCGCACCCGGTACAAAATCCTTCTCAATCGCTACGGTGGGCTGTAACTTTCATTGTTCTTTCTGCCAAAATTATTCTATCTCCCAAATGCCAAGGGACAATGGTCGGATAGAAGGGGAAAACTACTCTCCGAAGGATCTTGCGAAACTAGCTGCAAGCGCAAATTGCAGGAGCATTGCTTACACGTACACGGAACCGACAATATACTACGAGCTTGCCAGGGACACGATGGTCGAGGCAAGAAAGCTGGGCCTGTTGAATGTTTTTGTTACCAACGGCTACATGAGCCGGGAAATGCTTGAGAATTCCAAGGGGCTCATAGATGCGGCTAATGTTGACTTAAAGGCATTTAACGATCAATTTTACAAGCACTACTGCCATGCCCGGCTTGAAGGTGTGATCGACTCGCTGCGATTCATGAAACAGATAGGAATATGGGTGGAAGTTACGACTCTCCTGATCCCTACGCTGAACGACAATCCTACCGAGGTGCGGGAACTGGCCCGGTTCATCAAGACCGATTTGGGAAAGGAAACACCTTGGCATGTAAGTCGCTTTTATCCCAGGTACAAAGAAAAGGAATTGCCCCCGACCGACGTAGATGCTCTGAGGAAAGTGAGGCAGATAGGACTAGATGAGGGCTTATTTTATGTTTACACCGGTAACGTCCCGTGGGATCCAGGCGAAAAAACTTATTGTCCGGGGTGTTCGTTACTTTTAATCGACAGGGCGGGGTATAGCATAGAAAAGTACAGCATAAAGAACGGGCTCTGCCCCAAATGTGGCTATCAAGTTGACGGCATTGATATGTAGCCCCCAGGTTTAGCTGGAG